>JAFVZR010000038.1 GCA_017508065.1 Candidatus Methanomethylophilaceae archaeon | reverse complement strand
ATCGCTATGCTGGCCATGAGGAGGTACGATGTACACAAACATTGAGATGATCATATTCATTTTCGCCTGTGGACTCGGTACGTTCCTGACAAGGGTCATCCCGTTCATCTTCCTCCCCGACGGCAAGGAGACACCTAAGATAATCATCTATCTGGGACGTGTACTTCCGGCTGCATGTATGGGGCTGTTGATCATCTACTGCCTCAAGGATGTGACGCTTCTCGACTACCCGTACGGATTGCCCGAGGCCATAGGCATTGCTTCCGTCGCCATACTTCACAAATGGAAGGGCAACGCTCTGCTCTCCATCTTCGGTGGAACGATACTGTACATGGTACTCGTACAGGTCGTCTTCGTTTGATTGAAAATTCGACGCCCCTATACGGGGCGTCTGAATAATCTGTTTATTCCTTGTTCTCGGCAGCTGCCCTGAGTTCCTCTTCGGCAGCCATTTCGAGGGACCTGTAATCAATCTTGTTAATCTTGGTCTTGGGAAGCGCATCGATGAACCTGTATTCTCTGGGAACAGCATATCTGGCTATGTTCTCCCTACAGTGGGCCTTGAGCTTCTTGATGATCTCCTCGTCCCTTGGAACGCCCTCGTTGGGAACGACGAACGCCCAGATCTTGCTTCCTCTGATCTCATCGGGTACACCGATAACACAGGACGCCTGAACGTCGGAATGTGTAGCGAGGATGTTCTCGATCTGACTCGGATATACGTTGTATCCGGAAGTGACGATCATCCTCTTCAACCTCTGCTTGAAGTAGATGAATCCGTCGGAATCCATGCATCCAAGGTCTCCGGTGTGCAACCAGGTCAATCCATCGGAATGCTTACGGAGCACGTTAGCGGTCTCCTCGGGGTTCTTGTAATAGCCGTTCATGACCTCGGGGGCGGAGATACAGATCTCTCCGTCCTCACCATAGGGCATACGCTCCTCGGTACCGGGGACGACGATCTTGTAGATGACATCGGGCATGGGGATACCGACAGTTCCGGGACGATAATCGTCCTCGGGAGTGATGGTAGTAGCTGCGACACACTCGGTACAACCGAAACCCTCCCTGATAGGAACGGAACAGTTGTGTTCCTTGAGGAATTTGTCGATCCTCATCTTGGACTCGACGGGAAGTGAATCCCCACCACAGAAGATTCCTGTGAGACAGGAGAGGTCAGCATCCTTCAACCACTTGCTCCTGAGCATGTGCTCGTACAGAGTGGGGACACCTGCAACGAAGGAGGGACGTTTCTTGACGATCATCTTGGCATATGAATCCGGGGTGAAACGTGGAACAAGAACGGTTGTGAAACCGAAGACGAACGCTGCATGGACGCAGGCACAGAGTCCGAATCCATGGAAGATGGGCATGACCGCGATCATGAGGTTTCCGGTCTTGAGGACCTGTGAAAGCTCACCCATTCCCAAGGTGGTGGCGGTGAAGTTCATGCTGGAGAGCATCGCCCCCTTGTTCAGTCCGGTCGTACCACCGGTGTAAAGCATGACAGCGTCATCATAACATGTCCTGGTGGATTTGGGCTCCTCCATCCCAGTGACGTCCATCTTGATCATGTCTGCCCAGATGACGATACCTTCCTTGTTCCTGTCCACCTTTGGATCCTTCCGTCCACCGAGGAAGTGTTTGTACATGAATCCCTTGAAGGGGGACAAAGCATCCGTCATGGATGATACGATCAGGGTCTTCAACTTGGAATCAGGCTTGATCTCGGGGAAGTTCGGGTAGAACATGTCCAACGTGATGGCAAACTTGCTATCGGAATTGTCAAGATAGAATTCGATCTCTCCCTTCGCTGAGAGTGGGTGGACCATGACGGCGACTCCACCGATCTTGTTGACCGCGTAGAGTGCGATGACACCCTGTGGGCAGTTAGGCATACAGATCATCACGTGATCGCCCTGCTGCATACCGAGCTTCTTGAAACAGAGTGCGAGGTGATCGATCTCCTTCATGAAGTCACCGGCAGTCCTCTTGGCCCCCATGAACTCATAGGCGATCCTGCCGGGATTGCTCAGCGAGGTCTTTGCAACAGCCTCATAAAGAGTGTCTTCAGGATAGTCAATGTGCTTAGCGACGACACCATAATGGTCGAGCCAGGGCATCTGTTCTGGCGGAAGCGGTAATTCGTATGCCATCAGTGCCAGTAGTCTGCACTTGTTTTTAAATATGATGTTCGACGAATGTCGCAATGTCCGATATTGGGTCGCAGGCGAGGTATCGATCACAAAATTGACGGATAGGACAGGATGATGCCAATATCCGAATAAAGAAAGGAAGGAGATATCCTTGAAGGTTTTTGGAACAGTCTGTTGATGCCTTCTTCCAGAAGGATATTAACAGCCTCCGTTCTTGCAACGGCCAAGATCCTCACGGCAACTATGACGATGTTACTATCGATTGCCCGATACGGTTTTTGACCAGGAATTCCCATAAATCATGGTCATCAGACCCTTGAAAAAACCAATTTCTCCACAAACGTTATATATGGTCCAATACTAACAACATATCAGAAGCAGGCCAGTTCTGTAGAGTGCATCCCATCCCTTCTGACTGGCTGGCCTGCTGCTAAATTTCTCTGAGATTAACTGTCAAGAGGATACTCCATCCTTCTGCACATTATGTTCTGCCAACCCAATCCTTTATATAGCCTATTTAAATAAAGGCGTTAGGTGAAAAGATGGCCAAAATGACTATTGAAAACGTTGTAGCGTCCACCTCTCTCGGTCAGGAGCTTGATCTCAATTGCATCGAAGACTCCCTTGAGGGTGCTGAGTACAACCCCCAGCAGTTCCCCGGACTCGTCTACAGGCTCAAGGAGCCCAAGACCGCAACGTTGCTTTTCAGGAGCGGAAAGGTCGTCTGCACCGGAGCAAAGAGCCTCAAGGATGTCATCATCGCAATCGGAAAGGTCAAGGAAGACCTCAAGAAGGCGAACATCGACATCAAGATTGAGCCCAAGGTGGAGGTGCAGAACATCGTCGCATCCTCCGATCTCGAACAGGAGATCAACCTGAACACCGTCGCAATCACATTGGGACTCGAGAAGGTCGAGTACGAGCCCGAGCAGTTCCCCGGACTCGTCTACAGGCTTGATTCCCCTAAGGTTGTCGTTCTGCTCTTTGGATCCGGAAAGATGGTTTGTACCGGCGCAAAGGTCCCCGAGGATGTCGTTCGCGCCGTCGACAAGATCGCAGCAGAACTCAGATCCGCAAGTCTGATGTCATAAACAAATTCCAACCCCTGTCCGTCTCATATGAACGGACAGGTGGAAACGCCCTTCATCACTCTTCTTCAGAGAACAGATCGTTCTCGTGACTCACCGCTTCCTTTATCAATGCCTTGGCAACGCTCTGCAAGACCTCTACACTGAGTCCAGTGCTCTCGGACATCGCAGTATATCTTGCAATGACCTTCGCCTCGACCTCAGGATTGATGACCGGTAGCCCCTGAGACAGTTTGATACGCCCGACATCCTCCGCAATGGAGATGCGTTTGGCGATGAGTCCTATGATCTGCATATCGATTTCGGCAATGTCCTTCCTGAGTTGTTCCAGATCCATTGGTAACACCTTGTTATTTACCGTGACACAATATAGCACGGACAGATTTAACCGTTATCTTGACGGATAGATTATAACAGGTCTCTTCCATTAGGAGACTATGACAACATATGGCAATGTCCTCGAATGTATCGGACACACACCGATGATCCGTTTAGCCAAATTGGATGAGGGAACCGGATCTCAGATCTATGCGAAGGTGGAAGGACTCAACCCCGGAGGATCGATCAAGGACCGTGCCGCTTTGTTCATGATCAGAGACGCAGAGGAGAGGGGACTCCTCAGAGAAGGAAGCGTCATCATCGAACCCACATCCGGCAACACTGGAATAGGACTGTCGATGATCGGTGCATATCTCGGATACAAATGCATCATCGTCATGCCGGACACCATGAGTGCCGAACGCATCAGTCTGATGAAAGCATTCGGTGCAGAGGTGGTCCTTACCCCTGGAAAGGAAGGCATGTCCGGGGCAATCAAGAAGGCTGAGGAATTGAGGAGCGAACTGGGAGGATTCATACCGTCACAGTTCGAGAACCCTTCCAACACAATGTCTCATGTGGTCACGACATCCAAAGAGATTCTTGAACAGCTGCCCGATGTCGATTATGTTGTAGCAGGTATCGGAACCGCAGGTACCGCTACAGGCATTGGAATGGGATTCAAGAAATACTCATCCAAAGCCAAGGTGATCGGTGTTGAACCTGCATCCAGTCCGATGATCACCGAAGGCCGTTCAGCACCCCACAAGATCCAGGGGATCGGTGCCAACTTCGTTCCCGAGAATCTCAACATGGATTACATCGAAAAGGTCATGACCATCACCGATGATGAATCGATAGAGATGACCAGGAGGCTCGTCAGAGAGGAAGGCATATTCGCAGGAATATCCTCAGGAGCAGCTGTTGCCGCTGCAGTCAAGCTCGCATCAGAGAGAAAGGGCTCGAAAATCGTGGCCATCCTCCCCGACCGTGGGGACAGATATTTAAGTACAGGCATCTTTGAATGAGCCAGATAAAATGAAGATCCTTCCCAAAGACCTCGCCGCATGCATGGAGTGCGACCCCGCTCTTGATTCAGAAGAAGAGGCCATCGAATTCCACATGGGACTGCACGCAGTCTCCATGTACAGGGAGGCCCACGAACTTTGGATCCAGGGAAAGAAGAAAGAAGCCCTCAAGATCAATTACGAGGCTCACAGCAAGACCGGAGCCGACATCCACCCCGGTGCTACCATCGGTGATTATTTCTTCATCGATCACGCGACCGGTGTCGTCATCGGAGAGACCACTATCATCGGTGACCACTGTATGCTCTACCAAGGAGTCACTCTCGGCGGAGTATCCACCAGCAAGGGCAAGAGACATCCGACCCTCGGTGACCATGTCGTATGCGGTGCCAACGCATCCGTTCTCGGAAACATCACCATCGGAAACAACGTCCGTGTTGGTGCAGGTTCCGTCGTCCTCAAGGACGTTCCTGACGATTGTACCGTCGTCGGAATTCCCGGAAGGGTCGTCAAGAAGAAGGGCGTGTCCACCAAGACCGAGCTCGACCACGGAAACCTTCCCGATCCAATGAAGGAGCGCATCCAGGAATTGGAGAAGGAACTCGCGGAGCTCAAGGCCGTCGTTGCCAAGCTTTCCAAGGAGTGATCCGGACATCTATGATACATCGATACGGGGTGTTCTAATAATAACGATTATAACAATTATAACGTTATTATGATTAAATAATTAGAACCCGTATCATGTATCATGAAAAGAACGAACACACCTGAACATTACATCCTAATGCTACCAAGGTTCAAGGAAGGCATCGACACCCTGAAGGATCCGGAGAACGCATTCATATCCGGTACTCCTAGATGGATGATCGACGAATGGGTCGAGTTCAACACCCGTTCAATGATTTTCTGTTAACCTTAAAAGGTGCCGCACACTTCATCCCATGTGCGGCACCTGGATTGTTTTTCTTACTCCTTGGCCATCGGGCTCATGTAGAACGCGAGGATCGCCTTGTAGAGAAGGTACACATCTGCCTTAGAGGTGATCTCCAAAGGTGCGTGCATCGACAGCACAGGTACTCCGATGTCCACGGTGTCGAGGTTGTGGGTGGAGATGTATGCCGCGATGGTTCCTCCTCCGCCGTTGTCGACCCTTCCGAGCTCTCCTACCTGCCATGGCACCTCAGCCTTCTCGAGGATGGTCCTGATGAATCCCATGGTCTCTGCGGAAGCATCGTTGGTGGAGTACTTTCCTCCGCTTCCGGTATACTTGGATACGACGGGACCGCGGTTAAGGTAGGAACAGTTGTTCCTCTCGAATGCCTCCCCGAATGCGGGATCGACGGCTGCGTTGACATCGGCGGAAAGACAGACCGATTTCATCAGGACGTGCCTTGCACTGAGTCCGTATGCCGATACGAAGTCCTCGATGAAGTCCTTCAGGAACAAGGACTGCATTCCGGTGTTTCCGTCGGATCCGGTCTCCTCCTTGTCGGTGAAGACGGTGATGGTGGTGAAATCGGGATCCTTCGCATCCAACTCCGCTGCGAATGCGGCATATGCGGAGACACTGTCGTCCTGACCGTATGCACCGATCATGGACCTGTCCAATCCATAGTCCTGGGGCTTGTATGCGGGCACCGCACAGAGCTCTGCGGAAAGGAAGTCGGACTCTACGATCCCGTACTTCTCGTTGAGCATGGACATTATGTTGAGCTTGACCTTCTCGGAGACCTTCTCATCGGCGAAGGGCCAGCATCCCATCAGGATGTTGAGCTGTTCTCCCTCGATGACCTTGGCGGCAGGCTTCTCCATCTGGTTCCTTGCAAGGTGTGGGAGAAGGTCCGTGATACAGAACAGGGGGTCACCCTCCTCCTCTCCGATGTTGACCTTGACGGTGGTACCGTCGACCTTCTTGATCACTCCGTGGAGTGAAAGAGGGATGGTGGTCCACTGGTACTTCTTGATTCCACCGTAGTAGTGGGTCTTGAAGTATGCCATCTCGGTGTCCTCGTACAGGGGATTCGGTTTGAAATCGAGCCTGGGGCTGTCGGTGTGAGCTACCGCCAACCTGAAACCGTCAGCGACGGACCTCTTTCCAACGGTCATCATGATGAGTGCCTTTCCACGGTTGTTGTAGTAGAGCTTCTCACCGGGACCGTACTTCCTTCCCATCTCGAATTCGGTGTAACCGTGCTCCTTGAGGATCGGGATGGAATAATCCACGACCTCGCGTTCGGTCTTGTTGCAGAGGAATGCCTTGTATCCCTCGCAGAATTCGGATGCCTTCTGAAGGAGTTCAGGGCCTGCCTCTCCAACGTTCTTGGGCTTCATCAGAAGTTCCTTTGCGAGCTTCTGACCCTTGCTTTCGTCTTCTGCCATGTCACCATAATCGATTTCGTGGTATAAGTGTGTAAGCGTTTCCGAAAGGTAAGTGCAAAGGACATGAGATGTGCCAGCAGAAACACATGTCCCTACAACCATGACATTCGTTACGCTTATACCGAAGCAATCCGATTTATCGGAAGAGGGATGCAGAATGCTCTTCCGCAGAAGACCGAAGAACCAGAACGAGATGACGAAGGACGTCAAGAAATATCTCAAGAAATTCGAGAAGTACCTTAAGAAGAGCGACGTGGACGTCGACTACAATTCTGCAGGTGCCATAACATTTCCCACAGAGACCGTTGACGGCAATGACTATACTGTGACCGTGAACGGCGAAGAGGACATGGTATGGTTGACCACACTCCTCTCCATCGACGAGACCGCGGACGAGATCTCGATACTGAGGGCGATCAACGAACTAAACGGTACGAAGAACCCCGTTACAGTTCATGTGGAACACAACATGAATATCCTGATGCTGACAATGTGCTTCAACTCGGAGATGACCGAAAGGGACATGGATGCGGTCATGAACGCATGGTGGTCCGGAACGGAGGTCGTTCTGAAACACATGATGGAAAAGGTGGGCATTAAGATAGATTGGTCTAAAAAGCTTTAAAGAGGGGCGATTCCCCCTCGTTTTCACTCATCGAGTACGAACTCGATGACTCTCTCGGCCAAACGGTCGAGAGCACGGACGCCTTTGGTGTCCTCCTCCCAATCGTTGGGTCCGCTGCCGGTGACGATGGGCAGAGGATTGCAACCGAGGACGGTGAACTCCATCCTGAGAAGCCAATCCACCAATTCATTGTAGACCGAAAGGCCACCATCCCTCTCCTGTGTCGCGAAAGCGATTCCGATCTTTCCCTTCATCTCATGACCTGCGGTCATCAGACAGTATCCTGCACGCTCGAGGAAGATCTTCATCTGTCCGGTACATGTTCCGAAGTATGCTGGGGAACCAAGGATGATGATATCAGCGGCTCTCATCCTATCGAGATACTCGTTCATACGGTCGTCCTCGTTGACACACCTTCCGTCCGCCCTGATCTCACAGGAGTTACAACAATTGCAGGGGATCAGATGATCCTCGTAGATGTGAACATAATCTGCCTCGATACCTTCCTTCTCCAATTTGTCCAAAAGATAATCGAGGGATTTGGATGTGTTTCCGACCAGGTGGGGACTTCCGCATATAGCGAACGCTTTCATGACACATACATGAACATTCCAGTATTAAGGGGAACGCCTAGGATAGTTGGCCAATACGATGCAGGCGATCGCGGCCACCATGGACACATATGCCACTATGTCCAGGATCTGAGGATCGATGAACGGCTCCTCGGGCACCTCATATCCCGCACCCGCCCATGTACCATACAACGTCACCTCTCCGGGATCGGTACCAAGAACATATCTGCTACCGTCGGAGAACACCCAGCCCGTGAATTCACTTTCGAACGACGGAATCAGTCCGACATCCACGATGGTATCCGAGAATACCTTCACATCATACAGATCCAGTGCCCCTAGATCGTAATTGACGACCTTCCCTCCGTATCCCTGACCGGGATAGACATTACATCCGGATATCATCGTGCCGAACGGACATTCCGCCAAGAGTACGCGACAACGGGCTGGCAATGTGAACACATCCTCTCCCAATATCGTGCCCTCCTGCATCTCCACCACCTCCAGGTCACAACCATAGAACGCACGATCGGCTACTGTTACGTCATGACCCAGGAACGTGATGTGCTCCAACATTCCGCAATCCTCGAATACGTTGGATCCAAGATATCTCATCGTATACGGGAATTGGATGGAGACCAATGCAGTCTCCCTGAAAGCACATCCTCCGATGGATTGCAGACCTACATCGAACTCCACATGGCTCAATGCAGAACAACCATCGAATAGATGGTCAGGTACGGAAGTGATCCCGTCCAATGTAACGGTCGTCAATCCGGTACAACCGGCGAACGCCCAAGGAGATACGGAAAGGTCGGAAGTCAGGACCAATGAAACGATACCTGTATCGGAGAAGGCGTACTCCCCCACATATCTGACACTATCCGGCAAGGATATGGATGTCACAGGGGAATGTTCGAACGCGTGATCGCCGATGGAGCCCGTATCATCGAGGATCAAATCTCCCACATTCGGTGCGGACGTTCCTGAGAACATTCTTGCTGGTACATCGCCGTGTATCTTCAATACCAATCCTGTGACACCTGTATTAGTGAATGGTTCCTTACCGAACGTGGCCATAGCGGATGATGCACAATAGTCCAAGGCTTCCAGTGATGACAACCTGGAGAATGCGGAGTCGCCGATCGATACGACGGATTCCGGAACGGACAATACCTTGAGGGCTGTGCACCTTTCGAACGCCATGTCTCCGATGGATGTCACGGAATCGGAGAGAACGACTTCGTCCATGCCGGTGCAACCTCTGAACGCCTCGTCACCTACATCGGACGATTGGATGTACAAAGAGAATGAGCCAGCATATGATCTCAGTATTCCTTCCGGGATCGTATCGCACAGAAATCTCATCATCATGTCCTTACAATCCGAGAACGAATCCACAGGATCCAAGGATATCGAACCGTCCATGAACGTGACCGTCGTACCGTCGAGGTCCGAGAAGGAATGTGGTCCGCATTCCACACTGCCATTGAATGTTATATGGTCCAGAGGATTGTTCTCGAACACATGCTCACCTATGATCGCATCCGGCAGTGCCAGTATCTTCAATGAACAACTGTTGAACGCCATGTCTCCAAGGATCACCGCCTCCGTTCCGAAGGAGACCCTCTCCAAGGAATCGCATCCCAAGAACGCACGCTCCCCTATCATGCCCACCTTGTTCAGATCGATATGTTCCAGATATGTACAGAAGGAGAATGCGGAATCCCCTATCTCTGTGACAGAATCCTGAAGTGTCAACACGGACAGACCCGTGAAACCTATGAACAGATTGGACGGGATACGTTCCACATCGGATACGTACACCGACACATCGGTGGCATCCGTGTCCCTGAAGAACGCATCGGCAGCTTGGATATCGGACAACGTGGCGGAATACCTTATCTCCCTCAGACCCGAACAGCCATCGAACGCACCCCTCCCTACATAAGTCAATGACTGGGTCAATGACAGTGCGTAAAGACCTGTGCAATCCAGGAACGCTTCCTCCCCTATGGATTCCAATCCGTTGGGCAACAGGACCTCCGGACCGGAATAATCCCTGAACGCGTGTCTTCCGATCTCCTTCACCGAATCTGGAATTATCAGTTCGGACACATCGACACCCGTGAGGATGTTGGACGGGATGTATGTGCATGTTGCAGTGAACCTGAACCTCAGACCGTCACCGGTGTTCCTGAACGCGCCGCTTGAGCCGAGATCGTCACAATCCGTACAACCAAAATCGACGACCCTCAGATTCGTACAGTAGTAGAACGCATCCGCACCGAGATGCGTCAACCCCTCTCCCAGACTGATCTCTTCAATACCTCTGCAATTGTACAGAGCCAGATCACCGATGTATTCCAACGTGTCCGGCAATTCGATTGCCGTATCGTGAAGGTCGTAAAGTGCCCTGTCGTTCAACCTCTCCATATTGCACAGATCGATGGACGATATCCTCTCCGTCCCATGGAACATCCTGTCCATCACGGTGACGTTGTCACCGAAGGTCACCCTCACACCATATCCCGATGTACCGGCGTTGCGGAAGGTATCCTCGGATACTGTCAGACCGTTGGAATTGACGGACAGCACGGACAACATCCCGCAGTCACCGAATGACAGGATGCCCAGATCCTTCAAGGACGACGATAGGGACAATTCGACCAGATCCGTACAACCCAAGAATGCACGGTCACCTATCGATGTTACACCCTCGGACACCACGATCCTCCTGATGTCGGTGACATGTGCCTCCCACGGACGTGACTCCGATTCCGCATAATCTGGAACATCCATATTCAGAATCAGGGTGTCCGTCACATCGTCGTACGAAAACGGCTCGGCTGATACGTCCTCCGAGACCAACACCATCAGGAGGACGGACATCAACACCACGAACGACAGACATGTTTTCACGGACATGTGCGATGACGCAATCCCCTTATGATGATAAATACGCGCGCATTCGCGCACGTACCTATATATGACAGTCCGTCATTGAACGGATGATTAAACATGGTTTTAGAAGGATTGGGAAAATCGCTCAGGAACGCCCTCGACCGTATCAAGGGCGCAACCTCCATCGATGAGCAGCTCATCAAGGACGTCGTCAAGGACCTTCAGCGTGCGCTTCTGCAGGCCGATGTTAACGTTCAGTTGGTTCTCGCCCTCACGAAGAAGATCGAAGAGAGGGCACTCGGAGAGAAACCGCCTGCAGGAAAGAGTCCGAAGGACCATGTCATGAAGATCATCTACGACGAGCTCGTCAACCTCCTCGACAACGGAGAGGGCCTCAGGATGAAACCGCAGACCATCATGATGGTCGGTCTGTACGGTCAGGGTAAGACCACGTCCACAGGTAAGCTCGCATTCCTGTTCAACAAGAAAGGATTCAAGGTCGGCCTCATCGCGGCCGATGTCTACAGACCGGCAGCATACGACCAGCTCTGTCAGTTGGGAGAGAAGGTCGGAGTGGATGTCTACGGAGAGCCCGGAGAGTCCGATGCACCCGGTATCGTCCAGAGGGGTATGGAGCACTTCAAGGACAAGAAAGTGGTCATCATCGATACATCAGGTAGACACGCACTGGAGGACGACCTCATCCAGGAGATCAAGGACATCGCCAGGGTAGCGCAGCCCGACGAGAGGTTCCTCGTCCTCGATTCACAGGTCGGTCAGCAGGCAGGACCACAGGCCGAGGCGTTCCACAACGCCGTCGGAGTCACCGGAGTCATCCTCACCAAGATGGACGGTACCGCTAAGGGAGGAGGAGCCATCAGTGCGGTCTCCAAGACCAACGCCAGGATAGTGTGCCTGGGAGTCGGAGAGCACATCAGGGACTTCGAACCCTTCGATGCCAACAAGTTCATCTCCCGTCTGCTCGGAATGGGAGACCTCTCCTCATTGGTCGAGATGGCCAGGGAAGGTTACGAAGGTCAGGAGGAGCAGATGGAGGAGACCGGAAAGAAGATGCTCTCCGGTAAGTTCACCCTCAGGGACATGTATCAACAGATGCAGGCCATGAACAAGATGGGTCCGTTGAAGAAGATCATGTCACTCATCCCCGGAATGTCCAAGATGGAGGACAAGATCGACTTCGAGGAATCCCAGGAAAGACTTGCCAAGTACAAGCACATCATGGACTCCATGACCCTCGAGGAACAGGAGAATCCCGACATCATCAAATCGTCCCGCGTACAGAGGATCGCCATGGGATCCGGTACCAGCGTCCAGGACGTGAGGGAACTGCTCAAACAGTTCTCGCAGAGCAAGAAGGCCCTCAAGGGAATGAGCGGTAACCGTAAGCTCCGCAAGCAGATGATGAAGCAGATGGGAATGGCCGATCTCGACCTGGATTCACTGGAGTGATCCCTTGATCAGATTCATCATCCTCGGTCACCGTGCCCACACCACCGCAGACTTCAAACTCGAGGACATCTGCGGAGGCGCAGGAAGGTTGGACATCCTCACCAGATGCGTCAACTCCGCGTTCTTCCTCAGTCACGACCTCAGAAGGGACGTGCAGTTGTACCTGGTGATGATGGGTGGCGACGATGCCCCCAAGACCATCAGGTTCGACGGTTCCGTAATGAAGTACCTCAATCCCGATGAGAGGAGCACGGCCTCCCTCATCAGGAACGCACTCCTCAAGAAGCTCGAACCTGACAGAGAGGTGATATCCTCTCCGGGAGTGTTCGTATCCAGGAAATCGTTCGAACAGCTCATGGACGAACTCTCGGAAGAATGCAGGTTCATCTACCTGAGGGAGAACGGTGAGGACGTCAGGGAGTACGAGTTCCCCGAGAACCCGTGCTACATCCTCGGGGACGATCGCGACCCCACCGAGGAAGAGGAGGCGATCATGGCGAAGTACCCCTACGACACCATATGTCTTGGGCCGGTCAGCCTCCACGCCAACCACTGTATGATCCTCGTCCACAACGAGATGGACAGAAGGAAGGCAGGTGAGTGAGATGTCCGACGAGATACAGAGGATCCCACAGCATAGGCACTGTCTCAACTGCAACAGGGCCTTCGTGGGGGAAGGAAGATACTGCACCCCCGAATGTGAGAACGGCAGGGTCACCGAACTCAAGAAGAAGAGGAACGGCCTGCTCATCGTTTGGGGAATCGCCGTAGCGATCATGGTGGTGGCAATCGTATGTTCACTGTGAAGGCAGCCGTGGCAGGAACGTTCAACGTGCTGCACGAGGGCCATAAGGCACTCCTCGACCACGCCATGTGGATCGCGGACGAGCTCTACATCGGAATAACCTCCGACAAGATGGCCTCCGAATCCAGGGACGAGGTTGTCCCGTTCTATCTCAGGAAGAAGGCTGTCGAGGAATACGTCGCGTCCAAGAACGAGGTCGCGATCGTCTTCGAGATCGATGACATATATGGCCCTCCAGAGATCATGGACTCCATCGACACATTGGTCGTATCGGAGGAGACACAGGAGAACGGTGAGCTCGTCTCCAGGATGAGGGTCAAACGCGGATTGAATCCGATGAAGATCTCCGTCGTGAACCTCGTATCGGACAGCCACGGCAGGAAGCTCAGCGCCACCGACATCATGAAAGGGGACATGTCCAGGGACGGGAAGGAGGATGCCATCCGTATCGCCGTCGGTTCCGCCAATCGTGTGAAGGTGGAAGCGGTCAGGGACGTCATGGAATCCATATACGGTTCGGTCAGGATCTATGCCAAGGACGTCAGGAGCGGTGTTCCCGAACAACCGTTCGGTGACGAGACACATCAGGGTGCCGTCAACAGGGCAAAAGCCGCCATCGGTGACAGGGACCTCTCCGTCGGTATCGAGGCAGGAGTCTTCGAGATGTACGGTGAGCTGATCGACATCCAACACTGTGCGATCCTCGATAAGGAAGGAAGGATCACCATCGGAATGGGATCCGGTTTCGCATACCCGCCCGCCATCTCCAAGTTGGTAAGGGAGGGGATGACCGTCGGTCAAGCGGTGGACAGGATCTACGAGGGAGAGTCCATCGGACATTCCGAAGGGGCCATAGGATACCTCAGCGGAGGAAGGCTCGACAGGAAGGACCTCACCAAACAGTCCGTCCTCGCGGCCATGATCCCGAGGTTGGAAGATGATTGATTTCGTTCCGGATCCCAATTCGCCCTACCTGATCGATGAGTGTAAGATCCGCGGCAATGCCGAAAGGGTCGTGATCCCCGATGACGAATCGGAACTGTCATCCGTCGTGAAGGAAGCGAACAGGACCGGGACGAACATCACCATCAGCGGACTTCGCACGGGATTGTGCGGAGGGAGCGTACCCCTTGGAGGGATTTTGGTCTCTATGGAGAGATTCTCCTCCATGATAGGTATCGGAAAGGATGGAGAAGGATACTTCCTGAGGGTACAACCCTGTGTGACCATCGACGAGATCGTCCGCTCCGTGCAATTGAAACGTATCGAAGGGTTCTCGGACATCACACCCAACGCATGTTCCGAATTCCGTTCGGACAAACGCAAGTTCTTCTATCCTGTGGATCCGACGGAGATGAGGGGATCCATCGGAGGCAACATATCGGCGAACGCATCCGGGGCCAGGACCTTCAAGTATGGGCCCACGAGGAATTGGGTGAAATCCCTGAGGGTGATGCTCGCAGACGGGAACATAATCAGAATAGAGAGGGGAGAACACATCTCGAATGGCAGACACTTCGATGTCACCATAGATGACGTCCATCTGGAATTCGACATCCCCAACTACGACTTCAACAGATCGGTGAAGAACGCGACCGGACTTTACTGTCATGAGGACATGGACCTTATAGACCTGATCATAGGGTCGGAGGGGATCCTCGGGATCATCGTGGAAGCGGACCTCCGCCTGACCGAATGGCATCCTCTGATCTCCAACATAATATTCATGCCGGATGACCAATCCGCGATATCATTGATCGATGACCTGAGACATGACACGATCGTCGAACCGGAGTTCATAGAGTATTTCGATAAGGGATCAGTCGACCTGATCAGGAGGACATGTCTCACCGATCCCACCATCCTCAGACCACCGGGTTACGAATGTTCCGCCGTGTTCATGGACATGTCCATGGATAACGATGTGGAATCGAGATTCGAGAGATTGTTCGAACTCGTCAGGAAGAACGGTGGTGACCCCGGGAGGAGCTGGACCGGATACGATCAGAACGACAGGAAGCGTATGTTCGCATTCCGCCATAGTGTACCGAAGTCCATCTTCGACTACGTCGCATCACTCAAGGACGGCATACCTGCAATCAACAAGATGGGCACGGACATGTCCGTTCCGGAGGAACACAATCTGGAGATGATGTCCTTTTACGACAGTATACTGAAGGAACATGGTCTAGAATATGTGATATTCGGACATATGGGTAACTGTCATCCCCATGTCGAGATCATACTCAAGGACATGGAGGACCTTACCAAGGCGAAGGAGGCCTATGGGATCCTCGCACAACGCGCATTCGAATTCGGTGGATCGCCTAGTGCCGAACATGGGATAGGCAAACTCAAACGCGATTATATCAGGATGGTATATGGAACGGAAGGCATATCCGAGATCAGGAATGTCAAATCCGCATTCGACCCCAACAATATACTGAACAGAGGGAACATAGTTGAGTGAGATGAAGATAATCGTACTGGTCAAACAGGTACCGGATCCAAATCTTGTGACCATTTCCGAGAACGGACACCTTCAGAGGGAGAACGTTCCATCGATGATGGATCCGTTCGGTATGATGGCTTTGCAACATGCCCTCACACTGAAGAAGAACATCGGAGCGCACGTGACTGCCATAACGATGGGACCGCCACAGGCGGAGGACATGATGAGAAGATGTCTCGAATACGGGGTCGACGAGGCCGTCCTGCTCACTGACAGGGCATTCGCAGGTGCGGATACCTTGGCGACCGCAAGGACGCTCGGCTGTTATATCAAGAGCAGGAAATTCGATTATGTGTTCTGCGGGATGCAGGCGACGGATGGAGATACCGCACAATTGCCCCCGGAACTCTCCGCGATCCTTGGGATCAACATCTATTCCTACGTATCCAAGGTCCGTATCGACGATCCCCTAGTGATGACACAGATATATGACGACAACAGCCTTGAGATCGAGGCCTGCTGCCCTGCTGTGGTGTCCTTCCTCCGCCCACCGGAGGATCCGATCGTATTGCCCAGCATGAAGGACTTCATGGACGCCAGAAAGAAGAGCGTGGATACACTCAACGCATGGATGGTCGGCGTACCTCCGGGATCCATGGGCTCCAAGGGCTCCAGAACGCACGTTGTTCGCATCGATACCGTCACCAAGCCGAAGAAGGATACGGAATACATCGACGGGTCCGATTCCAAATCCGCTGCAACCATCCTGATCGGGGAGGTGAAAGGATGAGCGGCTGCAACTGTTCTGGCTCATGTTCCTCGGGATCCTGTTCCAGCGGATCGTGTTCCGGAGGATCATGTTCCTCAGGAAGCTATGACAACACACTCCCTCCGGGAATGCTCGCTGCATACAACCTCGACCAAGAGACCGCCGACGGCATCCTGGTCTACATAGAGACCGACGGGAAGGCCTTGCACCCAGCAGTGAAGGGCATCCTCGGAAAGGCGAAGGAGATCTCCAGCGGTAGGGTATTCGGAATCATGTTCGCAGGTGTCAGCGGGAAGATGCTGTACGATGAGATATTCTCATACGGGGTCGACACGTTGTACCATATGAGGAACTCCGCGGTCAAGGAGTTCCAACCACCTACATTCGCGGATGCCATGGCCGATGTGTCCCATCGCATAGGTCCTGCATCCATCCTGTTCGCGGCCACCCCACAGGGAAGGGAATTGGCACCCCTGGTCGCCGCAAGACTCGGTGCAGGACTCACAGCGGATTGCACGGAATTGGAAGCGGAAGGTCGCAAACTCATCATGAGACGCCCTGCCCTCGGAGGTAACATACTCGCAACCATAGAATGCGATACGTTCCCCCAGATGGCGACCGTTAGGCCCGGAACCTTCCCGGACCCGATCCCGGAGATCGGCAGGAAAGGGACATCGTTCTCCAGACCCTACAAGGCCACGATGGAGAAAAGGATCGTATCGAAGGATACGGTGGACGATGATGATGACATCGGTAACGCCCGTATCCTGATCTCTTTGGGAAACGGCATAAGGAACCGTTCGACAGTGGATCTAGCTCATAGGATAGCCAAGAAGCTCGGGGCATCGGTATCCTGTACCAGGGCTCTGGTCGATAAGGGATGGATGCCGTACTCCGCACAGGTCGGACAATCGGGTAGGACCGTGTCCCCTGACCTATACATCGCATTCGGGATCTCCGGCTCCGTACAGCATATGGCTGGACTGAGGGCCGAGAGGATCGTCTCGGTGAACAAGGACAGGAACGCACCCATCAATGCCGTTGCGGACAAGGTGATCGTAGGGGATGCGGACAGCATCCTGAGATCGATGTTGGAATCACTTGAAGAGTGACTTCACCTTCTCATAGACAGCATCCGCATGTCCGGCAGGCCTGACCGAACTCCAGGCGGAGACTATGTCTCCCTCCTTGGAGACCATCACGGTGGACCTGCCCTCGAGCCCGCATGCCTTCACCAGACTTTCATCCACATCCGACAGAAGCTTCACCCTGATCGAATACTTGTCCATGACCGCACGGAGATCGGGACATTCGGCCTTGACCACCATCAGCGTGACGATGTTACGGATCATCACCTTCTGGTATATGCTGTCGAACTCACAGAGCTGATCCACAGACTCCTTTTCCAGATCGGGGACGAAACAGACGATCATCCTCATTCCCTTGAGGAAGGATGAGTCCAAGGACTCTCCGTTCTCATCCTTGAGGACGAAATCAGGGAACTGCATCCTAACACCTCACATGATGGATCCGGAACGGGAATCCGCGAACTCGGAGATGTCCATCTCGAACATGATGATGGGATGTGTGATCTCGAAATCGGTGATGACCTTGGGTGCCATCTCTCCGAAGAATCCTACGGTCTTTCCGTTGACGACGATCTCCGCCCCCCTTCCGGGAATGAACGTGGGATACTCGGAAGCTGCGATGGTGTACTCGATCCCCATCTCACGAAGGACTGCCTCGGTGTAGGACTTGATCTCGGTGAACGAGGTCTTGGAATGCATGACCATTGCACAGAGGTGTCTCCTGCGCTTTGCGTCCACGATGACGTCTCCGACCTCGAAGATACGCTGGGGGAGGTCACGGTGCTTGTTGCGCCTGAAGATCCTCATGAGACTGGGAGTCAGGTAGGAACGAAGACAGGTGTGGTCCTCTGTGATCGGGTTCATGACCGTCACTGGCTTGAGCTCCGGAAGTCCGGAGATCTCGTACTCCTCCCTCTCGTTGCTGAGAGTGAGCGTGGTGACCTCGGTGAAGCCCATTCCAACCATCACGTCACGAAGGGAATCGGAGAGTGCGGTGATGGGCATAAGTCCGCCGGTGGTCTGCGAGAGGTTCTTCTCCGCCTTTCCGAAGTTCTCATATCCGTAACCGGTAGCGACATCCTCGAAGATATCGGACTCGTGCATGATGTCGAGCCTGGTACAGGGGACCTCCACGTGAACGGTGTCGCCCTCTGCGAGAGCATCCATTCCCATGCGCCTGAGGGACATGACCTGGTCCTCAGGGGTGAGCGGGAGTCCGAGGAACTTGGCACACTTGGATGCGCTGTACTGCCAACTGTTGGACGAAAGATCGGGAGAGAGATACTCCTCGTCGCCGTCATGCATGATGACGGTTGCTATCGAACCTCCTCTCTCCGCCATTGCGGTACAGAGGATGTCAAGAGCGCCCTTGACTGCCTTGACGTCGTATCCGGTGACATCGATGAACAGGTTGCGGGTCTCGGTGGTGACGGTGGTCAATGCACCGTTGATGATCGGAGGGAATGAAAGCACCTCTCCGTTGGCATCGGTGATGATGGGGTACCTGTCATACCCATCGAGGAGATGCCTGTATCCGACACCTTTCTCATGCTTCTCGAGGATCTCCTCGAGATCCCACTCCTCATCCTTGGTGAGAGGTACGAAACGGATGTCCTTTGGTTTGACCGCCTTGTATGTGAAAGGAGGTGTGACCTTATCGAGGTCGTGGACTCCGATAGCGAGCTTGGACCTCTTCCTTCCGATGGTGATGTGGAGCTTCTCCTGAGCCTCCATGATGGACTTGAGAAGCGTATCATCGATCTCGACGTCGAACACTGCCGCACAACGGAAGATGGGTCTGACATCCTTGACGCTCTCGTCCACGAACACATCGATATCGGTCTCTTCAACATCATACTCGTACATTCCGGGCTCGATGTCCAGGAATGCGCGGAGACCCCTTGCGAGACCCTCTACGTTGTAGAGGTCGGGACGGTCGGGGAAGAACTCGACGGACATGTCGTCCTCTTCACCGTCTGTGTCGTGCATATCGGATCCGATCATTGGGATCCTTTCGATAAGGGTCTTCTTCGGGACTTCCTCGCCGATGAGCGAGCAAAGGTCGTGATAGTTGAAGTTTATGACAGGCATGTGTGGGCGTAAGTCCAGAACTTATTTAAGAACGCGCACGCGAGTATTATGAAGAACGACCCAGTTCGCTGTGTGCCTTGCCAAGATGCCCTGCTGCTTGGGCACCCATCGTGGAGATCTCGCCGGCGAGGACGGTGACCGCAACGAGTTCCGCCAACTTCAATGCCTTTCCTGAACCGCGACAACCCATCATCTCCAGAGCCTCCGATTGGGCGGGCAAACCCGTTCCCCCACCGACGGTACCGACCTCGACGGACGGCATACGTACCGACACGTACAGATCGCCGTCAACGTCCTCCGCCACGGTCATGGCATTGCTTGCCTCTACGACCTGAGCGGGATCCTGACCCGTTGCCAGGTACAATGCGGCGACCATGTTCGCTGCATGAGCGTTGAATCCCAGACTTCCCGCCATAGCGCTTCCCACCAGATTCTTCCTGGTGTTGGTCTCGACGAATGCTGGCACAGACGTATGTAACTTGGATTCGACGATGTCCTTCGGGATCATTACCTCGGCGACGACGGTCTTTCCGCGACCGTTGATGATGTTGATGGCAGCAGGTTTCTTGTCCGTGCACATGTTACCGGACACCGACACCAACTCGGCACCCGTGTTCCTGGATATGACCTCACAGATGGCTTCCGCCGCTATGGTGCACATGTTCATGCCCATGGCATCACCGGTATGGAAAGACAACCTCATGTGGAGGCTGCGACCGTTAGGATAGAACTCTATCTGGGTCAATGAACCGTGCGATGTGGTGGACGCAACAGCCATCTCCAATTCCCCCGGATGGGAATTCACCCAATCGATGACCTCGGAGGCATGTCCGATGCCGTTCACACGGAACACCGGGGCCCGGGTCATTGCATCACCGAAGACCTTGACGTTCGCACCCCCGGCAGCAGTTATCACAGACATACCGCGGGATATGGATGCCACAAGAGCCCCCTCCGTGGTTGCCAAAGGGATCAGGAACGGTCCCTGAGCATGATCGCCGTTGACCTGTACGGGACCTGCGAACCCCAAGGGGATCTGTACGACACCGATCATGTTCTCTATGTTAGGTTTGGCTACGGACGGTTCGAACGGGAAGGATGCGATCGCATCGAATTCAGTCTCCGTAAGTTCGGAAACGGCCTTACGCCTATCCTCGACATCGGCAGATTCCATGCCCCTGTTCTTCAAACCGCTCTGTATGTCCATTGGAACACCATATCCGATTACTGACTTATTAGTACATGCCCTCCAGCAACTCCAGGAGTTCCGGGACGGACCTTGCGATACCGTAGTGCAGCGCACCTTCCAACATCATGTTGTCACCACCGAGTTCGGAGGTACGGACATCGGTCTTCAGACCCACACACGTCTTTCCCTTGGCATACGCATAACCCAGTTCGAAACATGCACCCTCGTCCGGTACCCTCCCGTCCATGATGAACAACAACGTGTCACAGTTGTCTATGGCGGTTATGTCCTCCAGGAAGACCGACCTACGTCCTGCCTTACCGGTCTCGGGCGAAAGGTCCACATCGGGAGTGTTCTCCTGCGGGAGGTATACCTCGTGACCGTTCTCTCTAAGAAGAAGTGCCAGCAGTTCATTGAAATCCAATTCGGCCTGACAGAACATCGGGGCCGCGAAGTAGATCGACGCCATGATTCCCGATATGTGATGGCAGTAGATAAGTGGAACTGATTCCAATGGTTTAAGAACGACTAAGTGTTGGCCTATCGCATGGCAGAGCCAGGATACGAGGCTAGGAAGAAGGCAGAGAACCAAAGAGCCAGCGGTAACATCGATGGTGCGATCGAGACCTTGGAGGCCTACCTCTACACCGACCCCCACAACTGTAGGGTAAGGATGGATCTGGCCAAACTGTACATCGTCGAGAAGGGTGACAAGGATTTCGGTCTGGTACAGTTGGATGCAATCCTTGACATCGATCCGGACTACGACGATGCCAGGAAGGCACTTGTCTCCGTTCTGAAGAACAAGAAGAAGTACAACAAGGAGACCGAAGAGCACTTCGATATCCTGCTCCCGAAGTACCCCAACGATCTGGCACTCATACACACATACGGAACGTTCTGCAGGGAACAGCTTCTGGATTTCGGAAAGGCCAGAGAATGTTTCGAGAAATGTGTCCAAAAGGAACCTGACAACGTCATCTTCCGTCTGAGTCTCGCAAGCCTTCTGATAAACGATCTCAGGCTGTACAAGACGGGAAAGGAGCATCTCCTCGTTGCGGACAAGTTGCAACCATACAACAAGAAAACCAAGGATGCCCTGAGAAGACTGGAGAAGAAGAAATTCCAGGAGGATAAGGGTCCGAAGAAAGGATTCCTGACCAGATTCGCGAAGCAGAAGTACTGAATCTTAACCTACTAACTCCCTTATATAATTCCAAATCATTCCTACATTCAGGAGAATCATATATGGCAAACATCAAAGGAACTCAGACCGAGAAGAACCTCGAGATCGCATTCAGCGGTGAGAGTCAGGCCAGGAACAAGTACACCTACTACGCATCCCAGGCCAAGAAAGAGGGCTACGAACAGATCGCTGCCATCTTCCTCGAGACCGCTGACAACGAGAAGGAGCACGCAAAGCTCTGGTTCAAGCAGCTCCACGGAGGATCCGTCCCCGACACCATCGCAAACCTCAAGGATGCAGCAGAGGGTGAGAAGTACGAGTGGACCGAGATGTACTCCGAGATGGCAAAGACCGCAAGGGCAGAGGGATTCAACGAGATCGCAGAGCTCTTCGACGGCGTTGCAAGGATCGAGAAGGAGCACGAGGAGAGGTACCTCGCACTCCTGAAGAACATCGAGGATGGAGCAGTCTTCGAGAGGGACTCCGTCACCGTTTGGAAATGCCGCAACTGTGGACACCTCCACATCGGAAAGGAAGCACCCGAACTCTGTCCCGTATGTAAGCACCCCCGCTCCTACTTCGAGATCAGGGCCACCAACTGGTGAGACCAATTCCCGCGGGCAACCGCGGGACGATAACCCTTTTATCGTTTTCTACATACCCATACCACATGGCAGATCAGATTGATTATACCAAGATCCAGGCAAAGGAAGCATACCTCGACAAGGAGAACGGACGCTGCAGGCTCAACCACCTCCTCTGTGAGGGTGGAGACTGCCGCACCTGCAACTTCATCACCGACAGTTCCCTCATGCTGGTCCTCGAGAACATCATGCACGAACTCAAGCACATACAGGGCGAGTGCGGATGTGAGGAACACGGTTGCGGTTGCGACTGCGGTTGCGAGTGATAGCCTATAAAGAGGGGCATAAGCCCCCAACCCATTATTATCAAAAAACGATACTTCTGACATCCCATGACCTCCGAGCAGTTCATAGTGTTCGGTATCGTCATGGCACTGTTCATGCCATGTCTTGCATCCCTTGTATCTATGAAACAGGAACTCGGAACCAAGGAAACGATAGCCATAGCGTGCTCATGCATACTGATATCGATTCTGACAGGTACGATGTTCCACCACATCATCCTGTGATAGTAAAGAAGGGTGGGTACGTCCCACCCGTTTTAGGATCGTATATCCGATCAGTCCCTTCCCTTCTCGACTGAAAGGAACGCACAGATGGAAGCGAAGATCATCATGATGAACGCGATGAGCCAAAGCGTCTGATACTGTGCAAGTGTCTGATCGGAGACGATGAATCCAGCAATGGTGATCAGGATCGCACCACCTGCGAAGGGGAACAGATTCAATGCCGCAGTGGACGTACCTGCCATCGCAATGGGATACAACTCCTTGATCTGTGCGTAGGATACTACGAAGAATCCTCCAAAGAATCCGAACAGGAAGTTGATCACATACTGTATCGCCGCATTCTCGACCATATCCGTGCCGGAAAGTGCCCATATTAGGCCCCAGATGATCGTATATGCCACAGTACCGATGATGATCACCTTCTTCCTGGATCTGAGGATCTTGTCGGAAAGCCTTCCTGCCAAAGGACAACCTACGACCATTCCCACTCCCACCATGGTGATGAACATACTGTAAGTGGATGCATCGAATCCCCCTACGTTCTTGTAGAACCCTCCTGCCTGGGATGCCTGCCAAAGCATGATGGTTCCATACATGAAGAAGAACCAGAGTGCCAATGGCCAGAACTTCCTTCCGCTGGTGAATGTGAGCTTGAGTGCCTCCACGGTTCCCATCTTGGTCGATGTGGACTCCTTGATAGGTTCCCCTGTCTCCTCGGAAACGATCTCCTCGATTCCAGGAAGGTCCAGTTCCTTGGGGTGGTTCCTTACTACGAACCAGGTAAGACCTCCGATCACCAGAGTGATGATCGAGAGCACGATGTAGGTCATCTCGATTCCGAGTGAATCCATCATGAGGACCATGGGGGTGGCCGCAGCGATACCTCCGACATTACCAACCAACAGCAGGATTCCGCTCATACTGGCGAATTCATCCTTCCTGAACCAGACCGCGAGGACTTTCATGATGGGGATATAGATGACGGCTGCACCGATACCGATGATGAACTTACCTGCGATCATCATGTTGAAATTATCCATAGGTTCGGCGAATGCACACATCAATGAACCGATGGCGAGAATGATGATGAATGCTGAAGCGGCCTGCCTCGGACCCATCTTATCCGTCAATATACCACTGGGGATCTGCATCAACGTGTATGCGTAGAGGTATGCCGAAGCAAGTAGCGCCACTTCTGCCGCCCCTACACCAAAGGCCTCCTGAAGAGTACTGGAGATGGAGCCTCCGGTGGTCCTGTGGAAATATACGAAGAAATACGCTATCGCGAGTACAACGAAGATCAACCAACGATAGCTGAGCACCTTGCTCTTCTTGTTTGGATCTATTGCCATTGATATTCCTCCTTAATCTCGGGCAAGGATCGGGGAGCAATACCTACGAATCTTATCAGTTTAGATGATATATAGCATCTATTTCGAACATGTTCGATACGATTTTAACCAGAAACAAGCACTAAATATCCATTTTTACATACATCGGTATGCATTATGTGAAGATGATGATCGACAGGAGGATCAATGGTGTCACCCCCGACGGACACCCATGTCATCAGTTGCTGCCCATCTCCTACGACAGCCCGGGACTCACTGTCAAGATCGTGCAATGCTCGTTCCTGTCCGAAGGTGCAGGATGCTCCATCATCAAGCTCACAGATACGGACGGGGAGTACGAGGATGCCCTTCACAACTATTCCAATCACACCGACATCAAGGGGGAATGTTCGGTCATCAAGATCTCCAGGAACAGATACCTGGCTACCGTGATGAACAACAACTGCGAATTGGCCCAGATCCTATCCCGTTCCGGATGCTTCCTGACATCCGCGATACCTTCCGATGACAACCTGATCTATTGGGATGTGTTCGCACCCAACAACAGATACATCACCAACCTCATAGAGACTATGCGGGAACACGGATATGGTGTCACCAGACTGTCCTCCAGAGAATACGATGAGGAGGATGTCCTTACGAAGAGACAGGAGGAGATCATCAGATATGCATTCGACAACGGTTACTACGAGGTACCGAAGAAGATCAACCTGGACGATATCGCAGAGAAGTTTGATATATCGAAATCCACCGCAAGCGTCATCATACGTGATGCGGAGAAGAAACTGATCACGCTCTGCCTCCAGACGGACATGTTCACTGAGAAGGAATGATGGTCCGCCGGCCATGTAACCGCATGGCCAACGGAAATTGGTTGGGATTTTTAGGATTTCTTCGACCTCAAGGTTTCTTGTAGTTCCTGATAGCGTTGACCATCGCCCATACGTTCTCCTTCTTGATCATGGCGGACATACCGCAACCCGCAGAGATGATGTTGAATCCTGCATCTGCACTCGCGATGGCTGCACTGGCCACCTCTTCCGGAGTTCCCATAAGCAAGGGTTTGACGACTCCGACATTTCCGATGAGTGCCGCCCTCTTGTTCACCAGTTCCACGGCCGCACGGGAATCGGTCTTCTCCTCCAGACTGCATCCGGTAGCACCGGACTTCAACATATTCGGTAACATGGGCAACATATCACCACAGATGTGGAGGATCTGCATCGTCTCCTTCAATGGTTCATACACATACCTCAGGTTAGGTGCTGCGAACTCGTCGAACATATCTGGAGAGATCATATCATATGATGCAGTTGGTTCGGACATCTGAATGGCATCGACACCCAATTTCTCGACCTCCGTCAACCACATCCTCTCATAATCCGCTGCGAACTTGGCGAACCTGTGTGCCACATCCGGCTCAGTGAGTGTCCAAAGGATCAGACCCTCGGTACCTGCGAGGTGTCCGGCGATGGTGAATGGTCCGGTGACTCCCAAAAGTACGGGGAGGTCGTCCTTCTTCTCCTTCAACACGATCTTTGATGATTCGTATACCTCTGCATTCCTTCCGAGCTTCATGATGTCCTTGGGATCGGGCAGCACCAGATCTGCATCGGGATCGCCCTTGTACGGGCTGGATTTCACCATCGGTGTCGAATTCACCTTACCGAGATCCACGGTGCATCCGAGTGCCTCCGCCTCATAGGACAGACAGTATGGTGTCCTGATGGACTCCAATCCAAGGAACTCGTACGCACCCAAGGCGATGTTTGCCATCAACCTAGCGGACTTGTGCGCATCCGGCCAGTAGGAATTGGTGTATTCCATCAACTCCGTTGTAGCCGTCGTGGTCATTCCACAAACAGGAGGCCTGTCAACCTCCTTGCATCTCATCGCAAGCTGGAATCTTTCACGTGGTGTCAAGTCAGACATTGTTATCACCTTAGGTTCTCACCGATCTTGCCCAAAATGAATACGACTTGATTGATAGATAATGTAAATTACGAACATGTTCGAAGCAAGAATGACGGATATCCGTTAAAAACAGCGATTTTCCTAAGTTATCTTGTATGTAGTGATTGAGAAATGGATCACGGAAATGGAGAAGGAAAGGATTACATGGAAGATGTTTTTGGACGGTGATGTCCCGGCCGTAGCCGGGATCATCTGAGCCTTACGGTCTCCAGATTCATCGGAGCCTTGGTCTCGATCTTGTACTTCTGATAGATCGAAGATGCGAGATCGGTACACTTCCTGTCCTCACCGTGTCCGATGATGATCTTGGACGGCCTGGGGTCCAAGGTGGAGATGTACTTCATGAGCTGCTTCCTGTCGGAGTGTCCGGAGAATCCGTCGACGGTCTCGACCCTCATACGGACCTCGAGGTCCAGATCCCTTCCCTTATCGTGGACGGTGATCTGCTTCCTTCCCTTCTGAAGCTGCCTACCCATGGAACCCTCGGACTGGTATCCCACGAAGAGCAACCAGTTCTTCTCGTCCTCGGCCCACTCCTTGAAGTACTCCATGACGGGTCCACCGGTCATCATACCGCTGGTGGCCAGGACGATACACGGATCGGGAGAGTGACAGATCTCCTCCCTCATGGCCGCGGTCTCGACCCTCTTGAAGATCGGTGACAGGAACGGGTTCTCATTCTGCTGGAAGATCTGGGTCTTCAACTGACTGTTGAGATATTCGGGATATGCCGTGTGGATGGCGGTCGCCTCCCAGATCATTCCATCGAGGTAGACGGGCATCTGGGGAAGGCGTCCGGTGCGCATGAGCTCCTCGATGACCAACATGACTTCCTGGGACCTACCGACGGCGAAGACGGGGATGACCACCTTTCCGCCATGCTCGGTCGCCTGCTGAAGAAGGTCATGGAGCTCCTTGGATGCATCACCACGACTGGGCTGCATATCATTGTGTCCACCGTAGGTGGATTCCATGACAACGGACTCCAGCCTGATGAACTTGGTATTGGCCTGGTTGAAGAGCCAGGTCTTCTCGTACTTGGTGTCACCGGTAAATGCCACGTTGTGGAATCCGTTACCGATGTTGAAATGTGCGATGGATGAACCGAGGATGTGACCTGCGTTGTAGAGGGTGAGCCTCACATCTGGGGAGATGTCGGTGGTCTTCTCGTACTGCAGAGGGATTATGTGAAGTACCTCGTCCCTGACATGGGATGCGTCGAACGGTGCCTTCTTCGCCTCACCCCACATGAGTTTGATGGAATCCAACTGCATCAGAGCCATGAGGTCCCTGGTGGGAGGAGTACAATAGACCGGTCCGTTGTACCCGTACTTGAACAGGACAGGGAGAAGACCGCAGTGGTCCATGTGTGCGTGGGTGATGACGACCGCATCAAGCTTGTCGAACGGCTGCAGTTCGGGGGCGTTGAAGAACGGTGTGTTATCGGAGGACGGATCGAGACCACAATCGATGAGGACCTTACTGTGCTTCGTCTGCAACAGCATACAGGAACGTCCGACCTGTCTGAATCCACCGAGTGCGGTGACCCTGACGAAGTTCTCGGACCCGTTGTCGTAGATGGGCCTGGTGATGAACTTTCCTATCTTCATCAGGATGTTGGCCCTCTCGTCACGGGCATACCTCATATATCCGCGTACATCGGAGATGGTCTTGGAGTGGATCGGAGGTGCACGGACGGGTTTGACGTTCCATCCGCACTCCTTCTTGATGTCGTTGAGCTGCTGACCGCCCTTTCCGACGAGAGCGCCGGGGTTGGCGAGCTCGACGGTGACGACTCCAGTATCGAAATCGAAATCGAAGGACGGCTCCTTCTCATCTTCGGGAAGCCTCGCACGGATCATCTTCTCGATGGAATCGGTGTCCTGAACCATCGTGGAAGGGTCAGGGCGTACGTCCACTCTCTTCTTGAGTCCGGTGGCGAGAAGCTTGGTTATGTTAGCGTTCTCGGAGAACTTGTCGAAATCCTTCGTATAGATGACCAATGTAGGGCCCTCGAATTCAACGGACGTCACATCCAATCCGGACGGGACGATCCTACGGACCTCCTCGCGAATGTTACTGATACTGTTGTCAGCAGCCATAATATCAACTTGATGAAATTAAATGGGGGAAAGAAAAGGGGGTTTAGTTGGGATACTTGTATCCCTGGGACGCCAGACGGGTCCTGATCTCCTCATTGGGGACGTCGTGGTAACCGTCAGCATCGATGTATGCGACGAGCATTCCGTCTCCGGATGCGGAGTCCCTCTTGATGGCGGAGTTAAGTGCGGTGACGGCGACATCGACTGCCTCGTCCTTGCTCATGTCCTCCTTGTAAGCGGCCTGAAGTGCTCCAAGGGCGAAGACTGATCCGGATCCGACGGACATAAAGTTGTCCTCGATGTATCCTCCTGCTCCATCGATGGAGAAGACGTGCCCTCCGGTCTTATCGTATCCACCTACGATGAGTCCGAGATAGAATCCCTGGCGAATGGCGTTGGCGACATAGGTTGCTGCGGCATTGACCGACATGGGTGCACCCTTCTTCATCTCATACAGTGCGATCTCGCTCTGCATGTACCTGACCATCAGCTGTGCGTCACCTACGACTCCTGCAATCGTCATACCGAGGTTGTCCGAGAGCTGATAGAGCTTCTGAACATTGCTGTGTGCAATAATGTTGCTCATGGTCGCCCTCTGATCCGTTGCAAGGACAACTCCGTCCTTGTACCTGATACCGATTGTAGTCGTTCCTGTTTTAAGCACATCTTCTGCCATGTTATACCTCAGTGGATTCAAAAGGCATAGGTCTTCGACCTCTGCTACACGACTGATATCTTTATTATTAATAAAGGTGCGCGTTCGACTGCCTCTCGTAGTACTGGAACCAACACTCCACAATCATGGAAACAGCGAACCCGAACACGAGTCCCGTGATCGCCCTCGTCGAGGGGACGTTGAGTCCGAACACCATCTGGACCGTATGGTCCAGGAACAAAAGGGCTGTTGCGACCACCGTCACGATGACAACGGAACGTACGGACAACTCATGTCTGAATATGAGGAATGACAACAGACCCAGCAGGAATCCGGATATGATGAACGTGTCCCTCACGCACACGGGCATCTGCGAACCGTTTATCAAAAATGACCTGTCCGACTCCTGATGACACAGTATATCACCGAACCCGTACGTGAGCGCGGATACGGGATCCAGTTCCGACCAGACGTACATATTGTCCATTATCACTGGCACTCCGGTCAATCCTACCACTTCACCGTACGGCAGGACCATTGGTACCGCTATGAACAGAGCAAGTACTATGGCAGTCGGAAGGATCAACAGATATCTGGCACCCCGTGGGGTCATACAGAAAAGAGAGATTAAGTGGTTTTTAATGTGTTCGCTCAGATGGCGATGGACGAGCACACGAAGAGGATGACCATCGACAACGGCAACACCGTAGCGAACCTGTTGATGACGTTCACTGCCCTGAACCTGTCGGAGAGTAATGCGGTGAACATCGAGATCAGAGCAGCCAACTCGAT
>JAFVZR010000037.1 GCA_017508065.1 Candidatus Methanomethylophilaceae archaeon | reverse complement strand
GGATCCATCTCGTTCATGACCATGTTCATCAACATCTCACGAACGTTCTTGGACTGAGGCAACATGTATCCTGCCTCACGGAACAGGTCCTCACCCTGACGGCGGAACGATTCCCTCAATGCCACAGCGAACTGCCTCTTGACGGGATCGTCGGATTCAGTAAGTGAATCTGCGATCAGCTCTCCCTTCGCCCAACTCTTGGTAAGGACGTACATGGGTTCGATGACCTTCTTCGCCTTAGGCTGCTGAACGGGGAAGACCTCGGGCATGATGGTGATCGCATGAGCGGGACATGCGTTGGCACACATTCCGCAACCGGTACACTTCTTTGCATCGATCTGACCGGACTCGGTATCGGTGGCTCCGTTCGGGCAGATGTAGAGACAGAGGCAATCCTTCAGACAGATTGCCGTATTCCTAACTGCGTGCATTTCAATCCCTCCTTACCTTGAGAAGTTTTACACTCGGAACCTTACAGATCGGACAGATGGTTGGAGGCTCATCGCCGACATAGATGAATCCACAGATGTCGCAGACGTAGATGTTAGTGTTCTCCAGCATCGCGTTGCCCTCATCGCCGAATCTCTTCAACAATGAATCCAGGATCTTCGCAACACTGTTGTTCCACAGGTTCACACGGTATGCTCCGCGGTCACCGGACTTCTTTCCGATCTTGAGGGCCTCATCACTTGTGGAGAGATTCTCCTCGATCAGTGCCATCAAATCGTCGAATGTACCTTCGACCTTTCCTGCCTTGGACATATAGAAATCAGAGATCTCCTTGAATGCAGCGGACTCCTCGAAAAGATACTGCTTCTCGCAACCTTTTGCGAGGTTGGAACAAAGGACTGCTGCCTCCGCGTATGACAATGCGCGAAGGTCATCATCGCCATATCCTGCGGGAACCTTGACCGCCCCCTCGAGATCAGTGTTGTTGGATACGACCTTTGGCTCAGGTTTCTTCTCCTTGGCAGGTGCAGGTGCGGATGCCTGACCCTCCATCAATTCGAAATCCTTCTTACGTGAACCACAAAGGGGGCAGACCCAATCATCGGGCAGGTCCGCCCACTTGGTACCTGCAGGAATACCCTTCTCTGGGATTCCGACATCCTCGTCGTACACGTACTTGCAAAGAGTGCAGATGTACTTGGCCATGAGTACTCAATCAAGATATCCCAATATATAGTTGAGTGACCACCTATGGATTTGTCTGGGTCATAAACCATATGACAAAAATAAAGATGGGGAAAAACCCCCGATAAATGGTTTTCAGTGTGAGGTGTGAGCCTCACACTTACTGGAGCCCTGCGGCCTCCTGCTCAGCTGTGATTCCCTTGTACACGTAGTACTTGATGAACAACAGTACTGCAACGAGGAGTGCTGCACCGACAAGCAGAGGCACGAATACGTTCTGGACGAATCCTGCAACGATGTAGGTGACGAATGAAACTCCGAATGCGACCATTGCGTAAGGAATCTGGGTGCTCACGTGGGTCAACAACTCACACTGTGCTCCGGCACTTGCCATGATGGTGGTATCGGAAACAGGGGAGATGTGGTCTCCACAGACTGCTCCTGCGAGACATGCAGACAGGCTGATGATGAACAGGGGGTCGGAGGAGGGGAAGAGCGAGACGACAATCGGAATCATGATTCCGAAGGTTCCCCAAGAGGTTCCGGTTGCGAATGCAAGGAATGCTGCAACTGCGAAGATGACAGCAGGCAGGAACTTCAGGAGGTCGGATGCGCTTCCCTCCATGAGCTCATGGATGAAGAACTTGGCTCCAAGGTCACCGGTGATGCTGTTGAGTGACCATGCAAAGATCAGGATGAAGATTGCAGGGAACATTGCCTTGAATCCCTCAGGGATGGAGTCGAAGCACTGCTTTCCGGTGGTGATTCCCCTTGCGGAGTAGTAGATCATGATGAGCAAAAGGGAAACGACTCCTCCGACGGAAAGTGCGGATGCGGCATCACAGTCACCGAAAGCGGTGATGAAGGATGCACCCTCAAAGATTCCACCGGTGTAGACCATCATGAAGACGCAGACTACTACGAGGATGAGGATGGGGACGATCATGTCCATGACCTTTCCACGGGGGTTGGCTTCTACGATGAGTTCTTCTGCCTCAAGCTTTGCACCAGAGAAGAGATCTCCGTTGATTGCGTTGACCTCATGCTTTCTCATCTTACCGAAGTCGATACAGAGGATGGAAATGAGTGCAACCATCACAAGAGTGAACAGTGCATAGTAGTTGTAGGGGATTGCCTGCAGGAAGAGGCTGATTCCCTCTCCATCGGGTGCGAATCCTGCGACTGCTGCTGCCCAGGAGGAGATAGGTGCGATGATACAGATAGGTGCTGCGGTACAATCGATGATGTATGCGAGCTTTGCACGAGAGATCTTGTGATCATCGGTAACGGGCCTCATAACGCTTCCAACTGTAAGGCAGTTGAAGTAGTCGTCAACGAAGATGATGATTCCGAGAAGCATGGTTGCAAGGGATGCGTGTGAGCGCTTGGCAACCTTCTCCCTTGCCCAGTCTCCGAATGCACGGGATGCACCGGAATACTTCATGAGAGCGACGAGTGCACCGAGTGCGATGAGGAAGATGATGATACCAAGGTTCCAAGAATCAGTAACTACACCGTAGAATACACCATCTGTGATTCCCCACTCACCATCGGTGTATCCCATTCCAAGGAAAAGCTTCTGAAGGAATACAACGATATCAAGTTCGGAATAGATGATTGCTCCGCTTACCACTCCGACAAGAAGGGAGGGGTAAACCTCTTTAGTGATCAATGCAAGCGAAATTGCGATGATGGGTGGCAAAAGTGCCCACCATCCCCAAGAGGGTCCCTCGATATCTCCGTCAGGGGACTCTACAACAAACCATCCCACATCTGGAGGGAAGATTGCCATGAGGATGATGACTGCCAACAGCACAATCGCTGAGGTAATCAATGTCTTCTTAAGGTTCTTCATAAAGATACACCTTTTACTATTGCACAATTAGTATCTGGCTACACTATAATAATACTTATCAGCATAATTAATTGAATTCGTAGCTATTCTACGAAATTCGTTAAAATCATAGTTATCCAGAATAGATTGAAGACATCATAGAAAACCTACGATAACAAATATGCCATCATGACATAGTTGAAAGAAATCAACGCCGAATAATATTGAAAATAATTGTTAAAAATCAAATGCTGATCCAATTTACTCCTAATATTGAAGGGGTATTGGTTTGAACACACAACGAATTTCGTAGACCGGGATCAAACCTTGGATACCAAGGACAGAACACAATCACAGATATCATACCCAGCATCCGGATCGTTGAAATGATAGAACATCAGACTGCCATTGCTGTACAATGTCAGCTTTATCCCATCGAACATGAACTCGACCATCTCCTCCGAAGCCCTTAGAACTGACTGTGCCAGTATTTCTGATGCGCGTATGAGGTCGATATCATATGCGACGGATGGTGCCAGCATCATCGACTTTCCCCCACAGAGAACCGTCAGATGATATCTGGCACACATGTAATCACCAGAATCAGTCGTCCTTGGCCATCTCACGTACGATGTCCAAGAGCTCGTTTATCTTCTCCAACTGCGCGGCATTCTCATCGGTGGATTCAAACACCTTGTCACCGATCAAAACAATCGGCATAGAGGCACCGGCAGCACCCCATCTGGCTGCCACGGATTGTTTGACGATGAACTGGAAATCGTCATCGTTCAGATTCGATTCCATGTCCTCCGCACAGATGAACAGATTGCCTAGGATGTACTCGGATTCGAGAACATTGTCACGTACGTCGAACGCACTGAAACGTAACAATTTGGAACGCATGAAGTTGGCATCGTAGATGAAGGAGAATGGCCTTCCTCCGATGTTCTTCACGGACCTATGCAAACGACCACATTTCATGGCCCTTCTTAGAGCGACATCACTCTGAACATCGGCGGCAGCTATGCTAGGGGTCTCGGATTTGACATCGACGAATATCCCTCTGATGGTCTTCTTGATCATATGACCGTAGATCCTCTGTTCCTTGACCTTCTCGGCTGCCTTCTTGTTCACATGTGCCATGACACTGTATCTAACATCAAGGATATGAACAGGACGGTACACGATCAGACGATTCGTCTATCCTCTTCCGAAGTTCATCCATGAACTCATCCCTATCGGCAGGGGACATCTGTACGCGCACCTTACCATCGACGATAATGGCGACACGTCTGAAGGATAGTCCCGCAACTGGATCCAATGTGAATCCCTCTCTTTTCTCCATCCCATCGATATCCGAATACGGAATGAGGGATCTCTCTGCAGAGACAACGGAGAACACACCCAATCCACCATCGCCGAGCTCATATCTCGTACCATACCACAGGAACACGAAGATTGCAAAGAACCATAATCCGGCAAATCCAAGAATATTCCCGAACATAGACCATCCGGACAAAGGAGGTACAGATAACAACACCAATGGTAAAAGATATGGAAGAGGGAATCTGGACCTATAGATCAGATCTTCAATGCTTCCTTCTCCCATCTTTCAGCCTCCTTCTCGTTGGCCTGTATCCCGAATCCTTCGGCATAGCACTGGGACAGTTCCATCATGGCATCCTTCACACCATTGTAAGCGGCGTTCTTCAGCCATTTTATGGCCTTCTCCGGCGAGACTTCCACGCCCTTTCCGAATCTGTAGCAATGACCCAGACCATATTGGGCCAATGCACTTCCAGCTTCGGCCGCTTTCCTGTATTTCTCTACGGCAAGCTCCGGTTCACGACCCTCTATGAGGTGTGCCAGACATGCCAATGCATCGGCATTCCCCGCATCACCGGCCTTTGCGAACCATATCTCCGCCTCAGAAAGGTCCCTCTCCGTACCGAATCCAAGATCATAGCATGTGCCAAGACATGCCATGGCATCCACATGCCCCTGTTCTGCAGCGGAACGGAACCAGGAGAATGCCTTTTCAGGATCCGATTCGAGTATGACCCCGTCACGATAGCAACAAGCCAATCTGAATTGCCCGTCCGAATCTCCCAACTCAGCGGCCTTCAGGAACCATTTCGCTGCCAATTCAAGGTTCTGGTCCGTACCTAGACCCGCCCTATAACAAAGACCCAGTGCAGCACAGGCTGCAGGATGGCCCCTCTCCGCGGCCTTGGCATACAATTGGAATGCCTGACCGCCGTACGCATCCCATCCAAAACAATGCTCGTAGAGATGTGCCAACAGATATGTGGCCTGATCGTATCCCGCCTCCGAGGATTGTTTCAACCAATTGATGGCCTCTATAGGGTGCGTCTTTACACCGAGGCCCCTGTAATAGATCTCCCCCATCCTGCATTGGGAAGGGGCATGACCTCCATAGGCAGCCTTACGATAGTACCTCAAAGCCTCCATGTAATGCTTATCGGTGAACAACTGCTCTGCTTCAGCGAATGATTCGTCGAAACGGTCTGCCATAATATCATATCGTCAAAATAGGATATAAATTCGAGAGTAAGAATTACCTCTGAAGCTCCCAACATACATCCGGGAATTGACCGTACCTTCCGTCCAAGGCCTCATCGACCTGAACGATCTCGAGATTGGCACCATCTCTTACGAGACGCATGGCGAAATGATAGGAACGGCTCTCCTTGTCCCCGTCCCATAGGTACACATTCGCATTGACCAGACCGGAGACGTAAGAACCACCGTTCTTGATGACATGTCTTGCGAACTCCAATATGGCTTCCGGATCCGATCTCTCCATCCTGTCATCCGATGCGAAACGAAGTCCTGTCAACGGACCTCTGATCGGGTTATACTCGGTCTCCTTGATCTTCGTGAGCTGATGTCTCCTGTCACTGCGGATGAAGTCCCTGAGCACATCCACCGAATCAGACATGGAGATCTGCTCATATTTGGAGAACATGCCCTTGATATCAAGGCCGTTCATATCCGCAGCCTTCTGAAGGATCTTGAAACAGACTATAGCATCTGAAAGCGAGACATGGGCATCATGCTCGATCCCGAACTTCTCCGCCAGGTACTGAAGGTTGTACTTCTCCAGATCGGGCATCGCGGCCTTGAACATCTCCAATGTGTCATAGACTCTGAAATAGAACTGATCGGTCTCGCGACGACGGTTCATCATCATGATGAATCCTATATCGGACTTCGAACTGTGTGCGATATAGAGCGTGTCCTTACGTGTGAGGATCTCACGTATCTTCGCATACTGTTGTCTCCATGAGGGGGCATCCTTGAATTTGGAGTAATCTGCCTGACATTTCTCCTTCAATCTACCCTTCGGTTCTCTCGCCTTGATATAGATCTCCTCTCTTGACAGTTCATTACCATCGAGATCGTATTCCGCATAACCGAATGAACACATCTCACAATAGTCGGCATAGTTTACGGAACATTCCGTATCGAAGGTGATTATCCTGGAGAAGGATGATGAATCGGAGAGCTCCGAACGATCCATAACGAAATCCTTCAGGAAGGATTGGTCTCTGGTCAGAGCGGCTTCACGTACATTGTACAATTTATCGCCGAAACGCATCTGCATCTGCTCTATCCATGGCCTGGGCGATGGCCTTGATCTGTTTCCGCTCTTCCTTCTATCGTTCATCCATGGAATGAGAGACAATACACCTATTTACCAATGGCTCTGATTCGGTGGATACGCTATGACAAGTATTGGAAACACGTGTCGTATAACGAACATGCAACAGGGATTGTTGATTACGATATTCGTATTTTTTATAATTATTTTTTACGAATTACATCAATAACTGATACGATTATTTACGAATTTCACAAACAGTATATATGTCACATCATCCTACATCAAACTATGTCAGAATCTAACAAAAGTGTCGGATTCACAGGCAGGCTCGGATTCATCCTTGCGATGGCAGGATCCGCTGTCGGTCTGGGTAACCTTTGGCGCTTCCCATATCTGGCTGCCGAATATGGAGGAGGAGCATTCATCCTCATCTACGTCATCTTGGCTATCACCTTCGGTTTCTCGATGATGATTGCCGAGGTCTGTATCGGTAGGAAGACTGGAAAGAGTTGTTTTGAAGCATTCGGTTCGATCAATGAGAAATGGAAATGGGTCGGTTGGTTGGCAGCATTGGTGCCCGCGATCATCGTACCCTACTACTGTGTCATCGGTGGATGGGTGACCAAGTACTTCGTCGAGTACGCCACAGGAAACGCAGCAGGCGTCACCGATGCATTCTTCACGGGATTCATCACCTGTGACCTCCCCGGAGTCTTCGATAGCCCCGTACTCTGGTTCCTCGTATTCGTAGCATTGGTCGCTGCAGTCGTCGTAGCCGGTGTGGATAAGGGAATCGAGAGGGTAAGCAAGATCCTCATGCCCATCCTCTTCATACTGTTGATCATCATTACCATCTTCTCGCTCACCATGGATGGAGCAGTAGAGGGTCTGAAGTACTACCTCATCCCCCATATCGAGGATGTCAGCGCTAAGACCCTTCTTGCTGCAGTAGGACAGTTGTTCTACTCCATGTCCCTTGCAATGGGAATCACCATCACATACGGTGCATACATGAAGAAGGATGTCGCGGTCGAGAAGTCCGTCCGTAATGTCAGCATGATCGATACCGGAGTTGCACTTCTCGCAGGACTCATGATCGTTCCCGCAGTCGTTGCCATCGGCGGTTCCGTCAACAGCGGTCCCGGACTCATGTTCGTCACCCTGCCCCACGTCTTCGACGCTATGCCCGCAGGAGAATTCGTCGCAGCAGCATTCTTCCTCCTGGTCATCTTCGCAGCACTCACCTCTGCAATCTCCCTCATGGAAGCACTTGTGTACGTGCTCATGGAGAAGGCTAAGATGAACCGTTACGTCGCATCCGCAATCGTCGTCGTCGGAATCGTCGCACTCGGTATGCTGTCCTGTCTTGGATTCGGACCCCTCTCGAACATCACGTTCATCGATGGTCAGACATTCCTTGACTTCATCGACTTCATCTCCAACTCCATCATGATGCCTATCGTTGCCATCGTCACCTGTATCTTCATCGGATTCGTCGTTGGCACCAAGTTCATCACCGATGAGGTCGAGAGCTCTGGACCCTTCAAGGCAAAGAAGTTGTTCGTCATCATGATCAAGTGGGTCTGTCCTATCGGACTCTTCCTGATCCTCCTGACCGGACTTCTCTCAGTCTTCGGAGTAATGACACTTTAAACCTGATGTGCCAGATGTCCGAGGTTACTCGGACATCGGCCATCACTATTATTTTTTTATGAAATTTAGGATCAGAGCATCGATTCTAGGATCGTAATCGCGTTGACACAGTATCTGGGACAGTTGGAATAGATACCATCCGCACTCCTGCGTATCATGTCATCGAGACCTTTTACCTCGACCCCGAGGAAGTCCTTACAGAGGAGCTTACCGTTCATCTCCTCAAAACGTTTGAGGAACTCCTCCCTCTTGGCGAACACATCGGACTTCGCTATCATATCTCCAGATTTGGTGTTACCATAACGGATACCGAGAGCTACTATCCCACCCAATGCAGCCCCACATACGGATCCGCGACACAATCCGATCCCAAGGCCCGAAGCCGATGACAACGCCATCTTCTTCGATATACCGAGCTTGTCCGCGACTGCGGACAATACGATCTGAGAACAATCGAAACCTTCTGCGAACATCATTTGAACGGTCAGTTCATCCATCACTCCACCCCCTTTGAACGAACCAACAAATCCTTTGCTCTCGTATAATTGTAATCCGCGAGATCCATCGTCGCCCATCCGTCCTCCAGTACCTCAACGTCCAAATCATACTTCTCGGCGAATTGACGGATGTTCTCATCGAAGTTCAGCTGATCGCCCTGTCCTGTCTGTACCTTGAGAACGGTCATGTATCCCGCCATATCGAGAAGGATCTTCATGATCTCAGTATTGGACGTATCGATTCCGTTGAAGAGTTCCATTGATGAAAGGAAACCTTCAAAGTTCGCTGCCATCGCCGGGGTGAAGTATAGTTTACCTGCATGCGTACGCAACAGTCTCAGATAATTGTCCGTACCGCCCAAAGGAACACAGATGCAATCGTCACAGAGCGTACCGTCACGGTTATGGAACAATGTCACAGGGATCTTGACCATGCCTTTGGCCCATTCCTCGATATGATCCAGAGCACGACCACATCTTCCATAGTACAACAACAATGCGTCGACACGATCCTTCATCATCACGATCTGGTTCGATACCTCGAACTTGAGCATATCGATGTCCTCGTGCAGACCCATGAACATGACCCAGATGTATACTGTGTAGACATCGCTGTCATATCTTCCCGCATAGAAGTCCCACTGCGTGATCTTGGTGTACTCTACACCATGTTGCTTCAACTTAGGGATGATCGTCTCAAGGAAGGGCGTCTCCACAAGGTAGACTCTCTTCTCCTCCGGATCATTCTTCAGATTGTAGATCAGCTCGTCCTCCAACATGGGACATACGATCGCACCGAGACGCCTGGACATGATATGT
>JAFVZR010000036.1 GCA_017508065.1 Candidatus Methanomethylophilaceae archaeon | reverse complement strand
TGTTCCATGTTCTCCAGGATCGATTTGAGTTCCCCGTTCCCGGTCATGTTGCAAGAATCTGAGGTAGAATATAATTACAATAAGTTGTAATGTTTGTAATAATTGTTAGACTACAGGGAATAGGTCATGGACGACCATAAACATGCTTATAACATCTTCTTCCAGCGTATCTACAGTTCAGTATATCCGCAACATGCACGGTTTGGAACGGAGGATGAAATGGCTACCGCGTCATTTTACGAGATGATGATTATCGATACACCTGAAGCCTGCGTCAATCTGGTCAAGGCGTTCGAATACTATGGGAAGTACGACCCATATGTTTCAGGGAAACCAGGGGCATGATCGATGATTCCGAGATCCTCGATAGATTCATAGTCATATCACCTTGAACCACGAGTCGGTTCTGCCATATTCGCTACTGTCCGAGATATGGTTCCCTGGAGTTCTCCTCGTTCGTTACATCATGCGACGGTGTTGTGGACTGATTATTGACAGGAGATGTAGTTGTAATATCTGAAGAATCCGGTTAAAAAGGCTGCATCTGGGATGTATCGCCTCCGGATGGCAGCGATACATCCTTCAGATGAGTGGATCAGGTCGGTTGGTTGTAATCGAATCTGGAGCATTCGTCTGCGATTCTATGCACCCATTCGTTGAAGTGGGGGCATCTGTCCATCATCGCGAGGATGCCGATGTCTTTCGCTATGGTTATCCCGATTCTCCTCTTGTGATAGTCGTATCCATGTTTGTGGAACGTATCCACCAACCTATGTGAGGGGGATGATTCCGTGTTTATAAGTTCCGGTTCGTCGTTGAATTTCCTGAGGGTTTGTTTCATACTGTCCGTGACACCGCTGTATCTTTCGAAAGCATCTGGTTCTGCAAACAATAGGGATTCGAATTCGTATTTCATCAGGTGCGGGATGAGATTCGACCTATCGATGTCATCATATATTGCTCGTTCACGACAACGGACATCACAACCTTGTCCGATATTACGGGCACCTATGGTGTTCGGGAACCCGTATGCATCATACATCGTGGTGATGATTGCTCCAGGGTGTTGGTTGCAGAGTTTGAGTAGTTCCTTCCGAACCATGCCGTAATTGGATATTCCGCCCCTCTTCTTCCCATATTCGTCTTTGGAAGTTTCGATGAGTATCGGTACGACACGCAGGTTCTCATTGATATCCGTCAGATATGGGCCCAGTACAAGTTTTACGAAATCGACTTCTGTCTCGCCTTCCACGGATATGTAGACTGCAGATTCTGCATTCATGGACGACCACCGAACAGATTCTTTATCCACATCTCACCCAGTGTATAGTCCTCGACCCATGTACTCAATGACTCGACATCTATCCTCCTGAATACTGATTCATTGTCCTCCCTGTTCACCACAATGATGTCTTCAGGCCTGAATTGGTTCAGAAGTTCCACAGACTGTGTGGAGATTATGATCTGTTTCTTGTCGTTGATCCTGGTGGTGACCTCATCCATGATGTCTACCAGGACCGTTATGGCAGCCGGGTGCAATCCCAGTTCGGGTTCGTCGATGACTATAGTCTGCGGTTGGAGCTCCGTTGGTTGGAGCAGGAGGGTGGCCAAACAAATGAACCGTAACGTGCCGTCGGACAGTTGGTGTGCGTTGAACGGTTCGTCATTCCCCACAGCCTTCCATTCCAGATGTATGTAGTCTTTGTTCAACGGTTCCGGACAGAGGATGAAGTCGTCAAAATACGGGGCCACGATCCTCACGGCTTCGACTATACGGTCGTAATGGAACCTGTTGGCATGTTTCAGTCTGTAGAGGAACGGGGCCAGGTTGCCTGCATCATCTGTGAGTTGTATGTTGTTGTTGATGTAGGATGATTGCTTCATCCTGGAATCACGTCCTGTGTCGTGGAAGTGGTATATGCGCCAGGCATGACCCTTGAACAACGGCATCAGGTGTGTACCGAGGGGATCGTCGATCACACTTTCCCATTTGGATTCGGAATGCCCATTTCCCAGCGTGTGATTGGTCGAATCGAATGAGAAGTGCTCCTCATCGAATATCAGTCTGTTGTCATCGGTGGCTGCCAAGGTGAATCCGTACCCGTAGTCATCGAATCCGAATTCGACCTCGATCGATTTGGTCTGTTTCAATCCGTTGAACAACATGGCGTTACGGGTTCTCTTTCCTACATACAGTGATAGGCTTTTATCGATCACATGGTGCAACATGTCGAACACGGACAATAGGTTCGATTTCCCGGATCCGTTGGATCCAATCAGGACATTCATGTACCCCAGATCGAGATTGCATTCTTTGATGGATTTGAACCCCTTGATGCTGATGCTGTTCAGGATGCCACTCACTGGTCTCACCGATGGATATTGTATTTCCGACTGCATATTTCTACTATCAGCATATGGAATGACATCCAGATACGTGCTTTTTACACTTTAACTATGTAAGACCGTAGTCATGGGCGGTGTCTGGATCATACGGATGCCGCCAGAATCAATCATCATTGATCGTGTTTATGCGTAATCTCAATCCCCCTTCTTTCCAACGGTCCCTTGGGCATCATCATTCGTAGATTGCTGTTTACAGTATAGTAAAAGCTTTACTAATTTGTAAACGTTATATACATAGAT
>JAFVZR010000035.1 GCA_017508065.1 Candidatus Methanomethylophilaceae archaeon | reverse complement strand
ACTTACAATCGGTGTAGAATTCCTTGATCACGGCAAGGATCGCGCTTTCAGTGTCCTTTCCCTCGGAAACATAGGCGTCGACGCGTGATTTGAACTCCATCAACTGCTCTGCCATGGCAGAGTTCAATGCGATCATCGGGAGTGCACAGTTGGCGGATGAACCGGTTGCACGGAACTCGAACCTGTTACCGGTGAATGCGAACGGGGAGGTCCTGTTCCTGTCGGTGTTGTCGAACATGAGCTCCGGGATCTGTGGGATTCCTACCCTGCGTCCACGCTTGGAAGGCATCTTGGCGATTTCTCCGGAACCGATTTCGTCGAGTGCGTCCGCGATCTGATCTCCGATGTAGGATGATATGATTGCGGGAGGCGCTTCGTTGGCTCCGAGCCTGTGCTCATTGCTGGCACTCATCACGGATGCCTTCAGGACACCGCCATGTTTGTAGACGGCACGGAGCGTGGAAACGACGAAGGCATAGAATCTGAGGTTCTCCTCATCGGTCTTTCCGGGAGAGAACACGTTGACACCGGTATCGGTACCGATGGACCAGTTGCAGTGCTTTCCGGAACCGTTCACTCCCTTGAAGGGTTTCTCATGGAACAGGACCTTGAAACCGTGTTTCTTAGCGATCCTCTTCATGAGTGCCATGACCATCAGGTTGTGGTCGACCGCCAGGTTCATCTCCTCATAGACAGGGGCGAGCTCGAACTGGTTGGGTGCGACCTCGTTGTGTCTTGTCTTAACAGGGATTCCGAGCTTGTATGCCTCGTACTCCAGGTCCTGCATGAACGCCAACACCCTCATGGGGATTGCTCCGAAATAGTGATCGTCGAGCTGCTGGCTCTTGGAAGAGGAGTGGCCCATTAGGGTCCTTTCCGTCATCACGAGGTCCGGGCGCTGAGCGTACAGCTCCCTGTCGACAAGGAAATATTCCTGTTCCCAACCGAGGTAGGTGACACATCTGGTGAACTCCTCTCCGAAGAGCGAGAGGACGGATGCTGAGGCCTTGTTGAGCGCGTTGATCGACCTGAGGAGAGGGACCTTGTAATCCAGGGATTCACCGCTGTACGAGATGAATACGGTCGGGATGAACATCGTGTCGCCGATGATGAAGGCGGGGGACGAGGGGTCCCAAGCAGTGTATCCTCTGGCCTCGAAAGTGTTCCTTAGACCGCCACTGGGGAATGAGGAACCATCGGTCTCCTGTTGTGCCAGAAGCTTTCCGGAGAATTCCTCGATGCTGCCTCCGGAACCATAGGGCTCCGCGAAGGAATCGTGCTTCTCCGCAGTACCTCCGGTCAGTGGCTGGAACCAGTGAGCATAATGGGTGACACCGAGATCCATGGCCCACTGTTTCATTCCTGCAGCGACATATCCTGCAGCAGATTTATCGAGGAGAAGACCTCCCTCGATGGAGTCGTAGATCATCTTACGAGTCTCGCTGGAGAGGTACTTACGCATGGCCGCCCTGTTGAAGACATTGCAACCATAGTAGTCGGATGTCTTGGATGCTGGAGGCACACCGTATACGGGGGTCTGCTCGAACGCCTTTTTAACGGCCTCGAATCTGCTGTTCATGATGTTCCGTAGTGTTTCACGGCTATATAGTTAGCGCGCAGGCGCATCGCGCGATGGCACAACATAGCCAGACGATTTTTGACCTTTCATACAAAACCGTATATCTTCGTTCTCTTTGATGTCGGTGATAAGATGGATACCAACAACGGCAGAATGGATTCCAGAAAACTATGCATGATAGGTCTGGCACTGGCTACGACAGTGGTGTGTCTGGACGGAACCATCATCGGAACGTGCGGAACGGTGATAGCCAGGGACCTGGATGGACTCGAACTCTATTCATGGATGGTTACTGCATTCCTCCTTTGTGAGACTGCGATGATCCCCATCTCCGGAAAGATGTCGGATCGTTTCGGAAGACGCCCTCTGATGACCATAGGTCTATTGTTGTTCCTCATAGGATCTGTTCTCGCAGGTATGTCCTCCAGTATGGGCATGCTGATTGCATGCCGTTGTATCCAGGGATTCGGAGGAGGAATCATCATTCCTGTCTGTACAGCATCGGTCGCGGACCTCTACCCTCCGGAGGAGAGGGGGAAGATGCAGGGCCTTCTCGGTGCATCGTACGGTATAGGAAGCGGCCTCGGTCCGCTTGTCGGAGGGTTCATCTGCAGTTATATATCATGGCACTGGGTGTTCTACATCAACGTTCCCATCGTGGCAATCTGCCTCGCATTCACCATTAAGAGACTGCCCGGACAATCCGACTCCATGACCCAGAAGATCGACTATATCGGTATGGCAGTACTTACCGCACTGTTGGTTGACATCCTTCTGTTCTTCGAATGGGTCGGAACCGAATTCCAGGTACTGAGTCTTCAGACCCTGCTGATGGTCGTCATCGCGATCGTTATCGGAATCGTGTTCTTCATGATTGAGAAGCACGCGGACGATCCGGTCCTTGCCCCCAAGCTGTTCCGCAACAAGACCATCGTCATTTCAATGGCGATCATGCTCCTGTACGGAATCGCCATGCTTGGAACGTTGTCGTTCATCGCGATGTACATGATCTATGCATATGACATCGACACCATGGAATGCGGACTCATGTTGCTCCCGCTCGTCTTCGGTATGATGATCACATCCATGGGGAGCGGTATGCTCGTCGCCAAGACAGGATACAGACTTTGGACAGTCATCGGTACCGCGATTATCGCAGGATCGCTCCTTCTCCTTTCGACACTCGGTGCCGACCCCAGCAAGGTCCTCCTGGAGATCTACACCTTCCTCTTCGGTCTGGGACTCGGTTGCGTACAGTCCATCGTGATGTCCGCCGTCCAGAACAACTCCGATCCTAGGGAGGTGGGAATGACCACATCCTCCGTGAGCCTGGTACGTTCCATCGGATCCACCACCGGTACAGCGATCTTCTCCCTGATCATCTCCAGCAAGATGGATTCCGAATTCGCCGCAAGCATATACAACGGGATGCAGGAGCACTTCGGACTTCAGGGAACCGGTCTGCTCAGATTCGCGGACATGAATCTCTTCCCGGCACTGACAGACTTCGTGATCGGAATCTTCGGGAACGGAATCTGTCTCGCATTCCTCATCGTTGGT
>JAFVZR010000004.1 GCA_017508065.1 Candidatus Methanomethylophilaceae archaeon | reverse complement strand
CAGGCGTTACAGGCTTGGGCAAGCGGTATCGAACCTACCGCGGATATGAATCCGATACTGTTGAAGCCAGAAGGTTCCGGTAAGATGCAGTATGTTCTGAACGGTTCCGTCCATAAAGGGGACAGACCAAGTAGGAAGGAGTTACTGGTACTGTCATGCGCAGCATACGACAGACTGTATGATGGTCACGATGTTGTGATCTGTGAAGGTTCCGGTGCACCGTCGGAGATCAATCTCATGGAAGGGGACATCGCCAACATCGGTATCGTCCGTGAACGCAGAATGAATGCGATCATCGTCGGTGACATAGAGCGTGGCGGAATGTTCGCTGCCGTCTATGGTACGTGGTTGCTCATCCCCGAAGATATCAGACCTTTGGTGAAGGGATTCATCGTGAACCGTTTCAGAGGTGACGAAACGATATTGGATTCCGGTATAAGGCGGATCGAGGATCTGACCGGAATGAGATGTATCGGTATCATGCCCTATGCCACGGACATAATCCTCCCTGAGGAGGATTCCGTATCATTACATAGAGCCAGAACCGGGAAGTTCGAGGATATCCGCGGAATGTACGATTCATCCCTGGATCGTTTGACCGATCTTGCCGAAGAACATCTTGATTTCGATATTCTGGAATCGTTCATCCGATGAGTCTGGGTATCAATGTGTTCAATGGGACCAGTTCGTCTTGAGCGACATCCGTATCGTAATTGGTCCAGAACGGTACCTCTATCGGCAGGTGTTCTCCTGTGATGGATGATGTTCCGTGATCTATGAAGTAGATGATCCTGTCACAGTCGGAGAAGTATTCCTCCATCTTCCTGTCCACATGTTCCAGGATGTCCACCTTGCGACGCCAGTCCTTCATGTGGCTGTATTCGTCGATCTCGTCCAGATGCAGGAACACGTTCCCATGGTCGAGGGCCTCCCTGGCAGCAGGGAACCTTTCATCGAGGTCCTCTACGATTTCCGTTTCGTATCCCAGGGATGCACATACTCCCAACGATGTCGGACTGTCGGAGAAAGCTTTCAGGTTGTCCAGACATTCGAACCTTGGATATTGATCGGCAAAGCGTCCGCATCCCCAGGGGTAGTCTGTGATTCCATCCATGGTCTTGGCGACATTCTCGACCATCGTACCCAACTCTCCGGGTACCGGTACATATCCCGTATCGACAGGTGGACCGGGTAGTTCGGGGACCATATCGGATTTGAGTGTAAGTATGGCACGACCGTTGATGAAGAATCTGATTTCGGGCTCGTACTCCTCTACAAGATGGAGATTGTCAAGGACATTCCTTTCTAATTCATCACAGAAATCGGGGGAATCGTATGCCCATCTTATCATCCCATCATTTATTCTGGCAGGGCTGAGCCTGTACGCAGTCCTATCCTGCATGTCCATCCCCAATCCAAGGGCTTCCAGGACAGCCCTCTGTAATTTCGGAGGATGTCCGGTGAAGAACTCGTTGAGGAACAGATGTGTATAGCCCCTTCCGGTCGTACGACCCATCGTCCTCATGTTGGAACGGATGAATGGCATCTTGGCCGCCTCCATCGGCTTTAGACCATTGAGTTCTGGATTGGGGTGGTCCTCTGCACCATCAAGTAGGACGAAGAGCGTGTTCATTGTATCTTCCTCAAAGCTATAGCTGTCTGTCCAAGGGATATTCCGCCATCACCATTGGGCACCTTGTTATGGAATACGGGTTCGAATCCCTGGTATTCGACATGTCTACGGAACATATCGCAGATGGGTACGTTGTACGACACGCCGCCCGTTATCCCTATTTCACGGATCCCTTTCTTGTATGCGGCATCGCATGCGACATCGACCATCTTCGAGACGATCGAATCGACTATACTGTAAGCCACATCTTCCTTTCTATACCTGTCTATGTTCTCGAACAGGTGTGCGGTGCGGATCTCCCCATTGACGACCTTGGTCTCGAAACCTTCCTTGGGGATTCCGTGTCTGAGGATCGGTTCCATCTTCATCGCAGGTTCTCCATCGTAACTACGTTCCTTGCAGACGTCGAGGGAGTAAGCCAATGCATCCAACAATCTTCCGAATGAGGATGTCATGATGCTGCGTGACATCATCTTACCGAACACGTCCGCTGTACGTTCATCCACATAGTCGGTGTCGGATCCGTTCATGGTATCTATGGCGAACTTGAGTCTCCTGATATCGTAGAGTGCTCTGTCTCCACCTAACAACGGGATGTATTGGAGATGTGCAAGCCTCTCATATCCGTCGAGGTCCGCGTACATGACCTCGCCACCCCAGGCGTTTCCGTCGTCACCATGTCCTGTACCGTCAAGTGCCAGACATACCATCTCCTGGTGTCCGGAGTCCACCATCAGGGATGCACAGTGTGCCCAATGGTGTTGGACCTCGATAGATTCGGAACCGAACCTCTCCGCAACGGATCTCGCATACTTCCTGTTGGCATATCCTGGGTGGAGGTCCATGGCGACGATGGATGGTCTGCATCCGGTCATATCCATCAAGGAGTCGGTGGCTTCCTCGAGATAGTCGACCACACCGATGGATTCTCCATTACCGATGTGTTGTGTGGTGAATATGCGACCGTTTGTCGCCACGGATGCGGTGAGATTCTCCTGTGGTCCGACCGCCACCGCATCACCTATGAGCGGGAAGTCGATGTACGAGGGGATATGTCCTCTGGATTTACGGAGGAAATAGGTGTGCCCATCGAACATCTTGACCACTGAATCATCCGCACGGTTCTCTATCCTTTGGTTGTGCAGGAGATACATGTCCGCATTCAATTCGAAGATGTCCTCGTCGTTGAGGATCATCGGTTCTCCCGGTACGTTGGCCGAGGTCATCACCGCAGCATCCGATTCGAGATGGTCGAACAGGAGGTGGTGCATTCCCGTATATGGAAGGAAAATCCCTACGGTGTCCAATCCGGGGGATGAGGCTTCGGGCATCGTATCCTTCTTCCTCACAAGGACTATGGGTCTGTGTGGGGATGCGATCTGACGCAACTCCTGTTCCGTGGGTTCCGTATATTTTAGGACGGTCTCGACATCCTTCACCATTATGGCGAAAGGCTTCTGTTTCCTTCCGTACCATTCCCTTAGTTCCTGTAACCGGTCAATGGTGGCACATATGTGCATTCCGCCCCAACTCTTGGCGATACCTATCTTGCCATCGTCCAACAATTCGGCGAATCTCTTGATGGGGTCGCCTTCGATAGTTTCGCCTTTGGAATCCACAAGCCTGTATGCCGGCCCACATTTGGGACAACATACGGTCTGATGGTGGAATCTCCTGTTGTTGGGATCCTCGTATTCCTTGGAACATTCCTCGCACATGGGGTATTCATCCATCGACGTGCGCTGACGGTCGTAAGGCATCGATCCCATCAGGGTGAAACGCGCTCCGCATTCCGTACATGTGGTGAATGCATATCCTGCACGTCTTCCGTCACCCCTCATCTCCTTCAGGCATTCGGGACAGACTGCGGTATCGGATGGGATGCCCACCCCTTTACCTTCGTATCCGGATTCTACGATCGAGAATCCTTCGATATCGTTCGTAAGCGGGATGTCCTCCATGGTACAGGATTCGATGTGGGCCAATGCGGGCAATCTTTCCTTCAACAGGTCGATGAAACTCGCATCACTGTCCACATCGATGATGACGTTCGCACCGTTGTTCCTAACGGTGCCTCTGAGGCCGAGCTCGGTGGCCAGTCTGTAGACCGTAGGTCTGAATCCCACGCCCTGTACGGTTCCGGCCACCGTGAATCTCATGTCATACCCTCCTTATGCGGTCTGTACCTTGTCGTCTTCCACCCTCTTGGTACGTACGAGGTTTATGGTGTACTGGTCGTAGGGGATGTCGATACCTTCCTCGGAGAACCTTGTGAATATCCTGTAACGTACGACTCCTGCGATGCTACCATAGTTCTCATGGTCGTTGACCACGAAGGAAAGTCTGAGGTTGATGCAGTTGCGGTCCACGTTGTCGAAATCGATCTGCGGGGATGCGAGCATCTGATCGACGATCACATCGGGATTGTTGAGTGCCTCTTCCAACATAATCTCCTTCGCTTTCGCAATATCCGATTCGTAGGAGATGCAGTAGTAGTCATACACTCTGTAGAGGATGTTGTCCCTGGTGACGTTGGTCATGGTCTTGCTCATGATCGTGTTGTTGGGGATCACGATCATCTCCTCGTTGGACCAGTTCGTGAACCTGCTGGTCATGTATCCTACCTTCTCGACGACCAGAGTGGTGCTCCTGTCCACTTCGGATTTGATCTTGTCTCCTTTCACGAACGGACGTTCGGCAAGGAGGATTATCCCGCTGAGGAACTGGTTGATGATGTTCTTGGCACCGAGGGACAGACCTGTGGTCAACAGACCCAATCCGGTAACGATCGCTACTAGGTCGACACCGTACACCGCAAGTGCTACGGACATGGTGATCAGTACGACGATGACCTCTGCGATCATCTTGAACAGCGGGATAATCGACGGGTCGAACCTTCCGTCCTCACCGAGTCTCTTTCCCATCGCATCGATCTCGACAGTGACTATCTTCCAAACGATTATTCCTGCGAATATCACGAAAATGAACTCGGAAAGCTCGGTGAACCATCCGACGATCTCCACGTTGGTACCGAAGACCTTCATGGAGTTGGCCAATCCATACAGGAAGATGATTCCGAAGATGAACTTCCTCATCTCGTAGAGCTTCTTCATTTCCTTGCTGGAATCCGTCTTGTCCCTTCTGAATATGAACTTGTACACGATCACCGCTGCGATCATGGAGATGACCGTTCCCGTTATGATCCACAGAGCGAGTGTGATCGATGCTGTGGAAAGCGGGGCGTTGAACGGGGATGGCAGATTGTTGTCAAGGATTCCGAAGAACTTGTTGAAACTGTTCTCGTTGTTGTATGATGAGTACGTGGTGACATCGATGCTCAATGTGTTCGGTGTAACGGTTCCGGTTCCGAACGAATAGCATTCCGCACCGATTATGAGCACGTCGCTCATTTTATCCGCATACTTCACGGATGTCAACGTAACATTGACGGTCGCGATGTCCCCGCCCTCGAGGATGAAACTATCCGTATCATATGATACGGAATAGTCCGAGTTGTCCTTGTCGGTCACCATCATGACATCGTAAGTGACGTCGAGGTTGTTGCGGACCATCACCTGGAAGGTGACGACACTGCCCGAATGGAGGTCTATCGATGTCGTGCTGCTGTAGAGCACTATGTCGCCTGTGGCGGCCTCACTGTCCTCCGAAACGATCGGGACGAACATGACGGAGAGTACCAACATCGCAGCGATGAGTGGTATCGGGTTCCATTTCCTCATGTTCATTCCTCCACGTGAACGTCCACTATGTTATGCGGTACCTTGATTCCTTCAGCTCTGAACCTCTTGTAGATCAATTCCCTGATCTGACACGGTACGGTGTAGGAGAGCTCATGGTCAGTGAGGACGTACGACACTCTGAGGCGGATCGCGGACGCCTCCATGGACGAGAATCTGAAACTTGGTTCACTCTTGCTTCCGTCGGTGATGACCTGCGGGTGCGAGCTCACGACATCCAACATGATCTCCTTCGCCTTCTCGATGTCAGCGCCGTAGTCCACATCGATGTACTCATAGATCTTGTAGGTGTCATCCTCGTAGGTGATGTTGGTGATCATAGAGGACATGACGGTGCTGTTGGGGATCCTGAAGACCTCCTCGTTCAGCCAGTTCTTGAACTCCGTGTCCATGACTCTAATCTTTCTGACGATGAGGACGTCGGTATCGGTTCCGAGTCTGACCTTATCTCCGATGCGGAACGGACGGGTGGCCATCAGTTGGATGCCGCAGAAGAATTGATTGAGGGTTTCCTGTGCTCCGAGGGAGATCGCCAATGATACCAATCCTGCACTGGTGACGATGACGCTCAGGCTCATTCCGAATATGCTGAGGATGGATGATACCGCGATCACACAGATGACGATACGTCCGATCATCTTGAACAGTGGCATGAGGGTATCGTCGATCTTGTCATCCTTGTCGAATTTGACCATCACATTTAAGAGGATAATCTTGAAGATCCTCCATGCGATGTAAGCCACAATGATGATGAACACAACGGAGATTATGTCCGTGACCATGCCTGTGAGGACCTCGCTGGCCCCATAGATCCTCAGACAGATCGAGAATCCGATGATCATCAGGATGAACATCGACTGTACTCCGATACTCTTCGCATCCTTCTTGGCCATGGAATCGTCCTTGGACCATTTCTTCTCCACGCCTTTGTAGATCAGGTGTCCGATCAACGCAGAGACTATGAAGAATGCGATGAGGGAAACGATGGCTGTGAACAATGAGTTGTTGAACGGGGAGGGGAGCTCGTTCGGGATCAATCCTATGAACTTGTTGTATATCTCCCCTGAAGCGTACAGGGATTCGATGGTGATCGGTATGATGCACTCTTTGCTCTCCTTGATGGAGGTGTCATTGCTGTTACAGGCAGTGATTGTGAATTTGAGGTCGTGCTCTCCCGAATCCGCATATTTGTCGATATCAATGATGAATTCAATGGTAGCGGTCTTCCCATTGTCGAGAGGGGCTATGTCCTTCGTATAGGTCAGGGTACCTAGGTCCTCATCCGTGATCACGGCATCGGATATCGAGATGTAGTTCGTTTCCGGATTATTGTTGTAGAGTGTGAATGTCAATGTGTATATGTTTCCCGCATCGATCGTGATGGCATCGTCGAATGAATGGATCTCTACACCGTTGACGGATGTGGAATACGCATCGCTCTCGTCGGATATGGCGGTCACACACATCGGCATGGTCACCATCAGACAGAGGATGACGGTCAATAGTGTCTTCTGGTTCATGTGTACCCCTCGTTCTTCAGGGTTTCTCTATGGCACCGCATCCGATCGCCGCTTCGATACAGGAGCATGCGGGCAACTTGTCCAATTCCGGAAGTCCCCTCTCTAGGATCTCCGTGATTTTTGCGAGACATGCGGCCATGGTATCAAACACCATCTGGACGTCCACGACCTCGTCCTTCCATGCATCGTAGTCGGTGATGGTGGCGAGACTGCAGTAGCACATTCCCATCTCCCTTGCCAACTGGCATTCGGGAACCAGGGTCATTCCGATGATGTCAGCGAAGTTCCTGAACATGTAGCTCTCGGCTCTGGTGGAGAATCTGGGTCCCTCGATGCAGACATAGGTTCCTCCTCTGTGGTACCTTATGCCCATATCCTTCGCTGCCTTGTCGAATACATCGGACATCTGGGGGCAGATCGGTTCTGCGATGGATATGTGCACCGTCCTGTCATCGAAGAAGGTGTAGTCCCTCTTCTTCGTGAAGTCGATGAACTGGTCAACGATGACCATGTCCCCGGGTTGGAACTCCTCCTTGAGGGATCCGACCGCACAGGGGGAGACAATCATCTCGACCCCAAGGTCCTTCATGGCACAGATGTTGGCCTTGTATGGAACCGATGATGGTGGGTGCTGATGGTTCTTTCCGTGTCTTGGAAGGAAGGCGACCTCAACTCCATTGATCTTACCGATGAGTATCTCGTCGGATGGTTTTCCGTAAGGTGTGTCTGGAAAAACGGTGTCGATGAGTTCGAACTTGTCGGGGTTGTATACTCCCGATCCACCTATGATTCCGATTCTTGGCATGAGGGTGTAATCGACCTCATTGTTTTTAAGCGCGCTCATGCGCGCGCGTATGTATAAGAAAAGAATGGAAGGCTCAGAGCCTTCTGATTATGTCGAAAGGAGTTACATTGATGGCGAGTTCGGTCTCACTCTGGGTCATTCCTGCTCCAAGTGCTACCTTCCTTGCGGACGCCTCGTCCATGAGGTTGTCGGGTGCATGGGTATCGGAATCGATGACCATCTTGGCACCTACCAGACGTGCCATGTTGACGACGTGTCCGTTGGTGATGTTGTGTCCGCCTCTTCCGGTGATCTCCAGTGCGACATCGTTGTCCTTGGCAATCTGCGCCTCCTCCTCGGTTATGAAACCGGGATGACCCAAAACATCGACATCAGGGTTCTTGACGGCCGCCATGTCCGTACCTTTGGCAACGGGTTCGGTGACGGTCTCTCCATGGACGACGACAATCTGCGCACCGAATCTCCTCGCATCCGCGATGACCTTATCCATCTTGGATGGGGGAACATGGGTGATCTCCACACCGGGGATGACCTGGATCTCATCGGATGTCAGTTCGGCCGCTTTCACAACGTTCCTGACGACGAACTCTACGTTGGTCATGTCGACGTGGTCCGTGATCGCAATCGCATCATGACCCAGAGCGACCGCTCTCCTTACAAGTTCGGCAGGGATCAGCTCCCCGTCGCTGAAGATCGAATGGGTGTGAAGGTCCGCCCTCATGTTCATCTCCTCTCTGCGAGCTTCTCGTAGACGTCCTTCATGTCGACCTCTTCCTTCTCCATCGCGACCATTGCGTGATAGATCAGGTCTGCAAGTTCCCATGCGGTCTCGTCCTTGTCCTTGTCCTTGATGGCAAGTACGTACTCGGTCGCCTCTTCGACGATCTTCTTGCACATCTTGGTCTCGTCCTTGAAGAGTTTGCAGGTGTAGCTTCCCTCCTCGGGGTTGACCTTACGGTCGTGGATGACCCTCTTAAGGTCTGCAAGGATCATGGATGTGGATGACGGATCGCCGTAGATGGTCTTGAAGAAGCAGGTGGGACTACCGGTGTGGCATGCACAGTCGTTCTTCTGGATGACCCTCACGAGAAGGGTGTCATCGTCGCAATCGGACTGGATGGACACGATCTGCTGTACGTTTCCGGATTCCTCCCCCTTCTTCCAGAGTTTCTGTCTGCTTCTGGACCAGAAGTGGGTGTATCCGGTCTCCTTCATCTTCTCGATGGCTTCCTCATTGGCCCATGCGACCATGAGGACCTCTCCGGAGATGTGGTCCTGAACGACTACGGGGAGAAGTCCCTTGTCATCGAATTTGAATTCGCTCATCTTACGCTGACTCCCCTGTCCCTGAGGTATTGCTTGACATCAGCGACGGTACACTCGTTGTAGTGGAAGATGGATGCTGCAAGTGCTGCCGCTGCATTGGTCTTGGTGAACACCTCGTAGATGTGTTCGATGGATCCGCATCCTCCGGAAGCGATGACAGGGATGGAAACGGCATCTGCGACCGCTGCGGTGAGGGGGATGTCATATCCGGTCTTCACTCCGTCAGCATCCATGGATGTGAGGAGGATCTCTCCTGCTCCGAGTTCCTCGACCTTCTTTGCCCATTCGATGACGTCCAATCCGGTGTCCTTGGTACCTCCGTGGGTCCAAACGGTCCATCCGTTGTCGGTCTTCTTGGCATCGATGGCAACGATGACGCACTGCCTTCCGAACCTCTCTGCACACTCGGTGATCATTCCGGGGTTGGAAACCGCTGCGGAGTTGACGGATACCTTGTCCGCTCCTGCGTTGAGTGCATCTCTCATATCCTCGAAGGTCCTGATTCCTCCTCCAACACAGAGGGGAACGAAAAGGGACTTCGCGGTCTCGGATACGAGGTCCAGCATGGTTCCTCTGCTCTCGAGGGATGCGCTGATGTCGAGGAAGGTGACCTCATCGGCTCCCTGTGCCTCATACGCCTTTGCGAGTTCGGCAGGGCTTCCAATGTCCTTCAGATCCTTGAAGTTGATTCCTTTGACTACTTTTCCGTCCTTGACGTCGAGACAGGGGATGATTCTCTTGGTTAACATTTTCAGGCCTCCATGACCTTATCTTTGGTACTGAGTTCTGTGTCCCTGGGCTTCACCGCGGCCTTGAGGGCCATTCCCATAGACTTGAAGGATGCCTCGATGATGTGGTGGTCATCGAATCCCCTGAACTGAACGATGTGCAGGGAGATGGCCGCCGACATGGCGAAGCTCCTGAAGAAGTGGGTGTAGATCGGATCGGGACAATCCGCTTCACAGTACGGTCTGTCAACTATGTCCAGAGAGGTCATGATCAGTGCATCGTCCATTACAACGGTGGCTGTGGCCATCCTTTCGATGGGTGATCCGTCCAGTGCCTTCGCGAAGGTCTTTCCGAGGGTGATCGCGACATCCTCTATGAGGTGGTGGTCGTTGTCACCGGTGGCCGTCATGGTGATATCCATGTTGGAGTACCTGGCGAGGGTCTCAATCATGTGTTTGAGGAACTGGTTCTCGGTTGTCACGTCGAATTTACCGCTTCCGTCGATGTTCAATTCGATAACGATCTGGGTTTCGCGGGTCATTCTCTCCGTCTTGGCGGTTCTGCAGGACATGGTAACGTACTGGTTAAGTCGAACCGTCTTATAAGTTATGCGCTAGGTGCGCGCGCGAGGGCCAGCCGTATTCCGTGGTGTGACAGGCAGGGAATCGGTCCTTCACGGGCATCGGATCCCGGGGACGGGACGTGTGTTCCGATGGCCTGGGTCTGTCATACTCTGTTGTTCCGTCATGTCCGATCCCCTTCGGATGCCACATTATTTCGGTTTCTGGCCAGGTGGTCGATGGGCCATGTATAATTTATCAACATTTTATTGAATTTGTATTTAATTTAATCTGGCTTAGGATATTTTTATATGGCCTTCAAATGGATGCTTAAACATGGGCAGTTTTGCTGACGACGGAACAAGCTCCGTCACAGGTCAGAAAAGGCTCACCATCCTCATGGCAGCAGCCTTCATCATTCTGAGTATCTGTTTCGTAGGCATCCTATTCTCCGACGGAACGGATGCTTCCACGGACCACGAGTTCGTGGATGGAAATATCATATATCGTGTGGTATCCGAGTCCGATTCCACCGTCATGGTATTCGGGTCCAATTATTATGAGACATCTACGGACGTCATAATCCCGGATACGGTGACCCACGATGATGTGGAGTACAAGGTCATAACAATCGGTGAATTCGCATTCAGTAGTCAGATCAAGGTCAATTCCGTTACCATAGGTGACAATGTAAGAACGATCGCGGATTATGCGTTCAAGAACTGTTCAGGTCTGACTGCCGCATATCTGCCGGACAGCGTGGAATACATCGGTAAAGAGGCATTCTTCGCATGTTGGCAGATGACATCCTTCACCATTCCGAAAGGTGTCACGTCCATCGGTGACTATGCTTTCTCGTACTGTACCTGGCTCACCACGATGAACGTGGATTCCGAGAACACCGCGTACTCATCCGTGGATGGAGTGTTGTTCAACAAGTCCGGAACGGAACTCCTGTTGTATCCCATAGGCAAGACCGGAACATCATACAGCGTACCCGCCGATGTGAGGACCATCGGGAACGGTGCGTTCTTGAACACCTGGGTCTCATCGATCACATTCCTCGGAGGTGTCACCTCCATCGGTGACCTCTCGTTCGGTACCTGCAGGTTCCTGACCTCCATCGCACTGCCGAACGGTCTGACATCCATAGGTGTCGCCGCGTTCGAGGGATGTGACAGTCTCGAATCCGCATCCATACCCAGCGGTGTGGAATCGTTGTCCGATTCCGCATTCAGCGGATGTTCCAAACTGTCCTCCGTGACGTTGCCTGACGATATGACCTCCATATGTGAGAAGGCATTCATGGACTGTAAGAAACTCGAAGGCATCGATCTGCCCGACAATCTGGAGACGATCGGGGTGTACGCGTTCAAGGGCTGTGACGCCCTCGAATCGATCGTCATCCCTGACAAGGTGACCACCATAGGTTCGTTCCATGCAACTCAGACGAGTATGAACATGGGTGCCTTCGAGGATTGTACCAATCTCGTCTCCGTGACTCTGGGTAAGAGCGTGGAACTCATCGGTCAGCGTACATTCTCCGGATGTTCCAAGCTCACAGGTATCGTTCTGCCGGAGAGCGTGACCTGCATCAGCAACTATGCGTTCTACCAGTGTTACGGATTGACCTCCATCGTCATTCCCGGCAATGTGACGGAGATCGGTTTCTCCGCATTCGAACAGTGCAACAGGATGACCTCCGTCGAGATAGGTGACGGGGTCAAGACAATTAAGGGAATGGCCTTCGCCAACTGCAACGATGTACAGACCCTCGTCATCGGTGACAATGTGAGCACGATCCAATCGGATGCCCTCTTCAAGTTGGATGATCTGACGGACCTGACTATGCCCATAAGTCTGAGTCTGTCCAATCTGCCCATGTATTCCCATCTCATCAACAGCAAGAACGTCGTGAACGTCAAGTTCACTCCGGGAACCGGAGAGGGATTTGACGGTTATGCTGCCAACTTCCAATACGATTCCCTTCCCTGGAATGACTACTTCGTCGGGGACACCGATGGGAAGAAGCAGTTCACACTCGGATTCGCGAATGGCATAGATTCCCTGGGCGGACACGACTTCGACGGATTCACCTTCTACGACAGTGATGGTGTAACTCTGCTCAGCAACACCGTTGCGGACCTGTGCGGTTACGTCTACGTAGGGACCTATGACAGGATGGTCAGACAGGCCGAGAGCTCCTACGAGCGCACAGTAAGCTTCGATGCAAACGGTGGAATGGGAACCATGGATCCGATCACTGTGTTCACGTTCGACAGGTTCTATCCCGTATGTACGTTCACACCACCCGCCGGTAAGGTGTTCCTCGGTTGGTCATTGGAATCCGACGGTGACGTCCTTACGGGCCCCATAGGCGTGTCCGAGGATGTTACACTGTATGCCATGTGGCGTGTCAACAAGGTCTTCGTGACGTACCTCGTGGACGATAAGCAGGTCGAGGATGTGGAGGAGTACGATATCGGTGCTACCGTTCAGATCCGTGACAGGTATGTCATGGAAGGATACGATGTCACCGATTGGAAGTGCGATCTCGTCACCGTGGAGGACGGTAGGTTCACCCTCGGTACCGAGGACGTGACCTTCACCGCTGACAGTACCGTCAAGGAGTACGTGGTCTACTTCAAGTTGCAGGATGGGACCATCGTCAATGACGATGATTTCATCGTGCAGCATTTCGAGGTGATCGTAGCACCCGATGATCCAGTCATCGCAGGTACCGATACCTTGTCTTACAACTTCGTCGAGTGGGACGGTTTCACTCCGGGCATGACCGCTACCGGTGATGCGACGTTCGTGGCCGTCTTCATCGCATGTCCTGCATACTGCCCCGACCTTGTGGAGGGAGATGTGGAATTCGATGCGGAAGCGGTCGATGAGCTCCAGTTGGGTACAGCGATCCTGGAGGAGGCGAAGTCCATGATCGGAGTCAGCGACTCCTCTGTCAGTATCCTCTTCAACTCCGGTTCCATCAGTTTCGATGGACAGGCACTCTCGGAAATGGACGGTTCAGAGACCATCGCGATCAAGCAGATGTCTGGAGGTGACGTGCCTCAGAACATCTCGTCACAGGTGGACGGTCGTCCCGTGTTCGATGTGAGCGTTGGAGATGTTCACGAATTCGGTAACGGAAAGCTCACCATCAGGTTGAAGTATGCTCTCGGTACCGGTGAATCCGCGAACAACATCAAGATCTGGCATTACAAGGCCGATGGTAGCAAGGTGAGCGAGGATTGCACATATGATGAGAACGGAGGATATGTCGAGTTCACGACCGACAACCTGTCCTACTTCGCCATCATGTATGTGGAACCGACCGACAACGGCGGAAAT
>JAFVZR010000034.1 GCA_017508065.1 Candidatus Methanomethylophilaceae archaeon | reverse complement strand
TTCTTCACGACGTCATCGTAGAATCCATCGGTGAAGTACGCTATGGCATCCTCCCTCGTTCCACCGGACGATATGATCTCCACAACGTTCCTAGCGATCTCACGTAATGTGGACTCCGATCTCTCCAAATACATGGATGCACTCTCCTTATCCACGTACCCGTAGTGCGGAAGGACCATCCCCTCGATCTCCAGTTTCTTCACCTTCTCTATCGAATCTAGTGACATGTTGTATCCGACCAGACAAGATGGGAGGTACCTGTCATCACCGAAGTATACGCCGATTGTCTCAGTTCCGAGGAGGATGCCCCTGTCCTCCATGTAGAACCCTATGGAGCATTTGGTATGGCCGGGCAGACCGATTATCCTGAACACCATGTCTCCGCATTTGACCAGATCCCCATCATCAACGGTGATGTCGACACGAAGGTCGTCGATGAGGTCATCATACTCTGTTATACCGTATCCTGCGGCACAGCTGTTGTCGAGGAGTCTCATCGTGGCCCTGGCGGATTCCTTCGTGAATATGTGTGCAGCATAGGATCCTGCAACGACCTTCGCTTCGGGGTAACGTTTCAGTATGTACGGTGTTCCCAGGACGTGGTCGTAATGGGAATGGGTCAGGAGGATGTAGTCCAGTTTCCTATTGCCAAGTTCCTCGGTGATCCTGTCGGCGACAGCATAACCGGTGAAAGCGAATCCGGTATCGTACAGCACGGCCGTCTTACCGTCATCTATCAGGAACGCACTGTCTCCGGGAACCTCACGTACATCCGTAACCTTCGGGGGAATCATATTCGCACACTACCTTTTGGAAGAACCGATCCGATGGACTTATCATGATGGTTCCCGTAATAAACCGTTATGAATCTGGATACGGCAACCATCAGGAGGTTTCATGGTGCTTCCACCATCACCTTCAATATGTCCGTAGTGGGCACGACAGTCCTCCAATACGGGAACATGTTTTGAATCCTCCAGTCAATCGAAAGCCCATGTCCGATTTGTTGGAGATCAAAGCACGTCTGGTACTCGGAGGGGATGTGTCCATCCCCGAAGGTTTCTCACATCCCCACATCGATATGCGTGACGGTGAACCGCACTCGATGGTGTTGGGATTCCAGGGCATAATGGTACGCAAGAAGGTATCCAGAGACGGACAGTTCGCCCTCTGTGATGATGGCGGTGTGCTGTCCCTCCGTGAAGGTGATGAACTGCTTTCGGACCATGTGTCGATCGTCCCCATGTTCGGGCATTCGCCGGAAACCGTGACGGTTACGATATCCAAGGGTGGGAAGGAGATGTCCGTCGAAGAGGCGCTGGCTATCATGGATTCGTATTCCGGGATGGAGGTCATCCGCGGGGTGACCATAAACGGCAACAGGGCCGATCCGAGACACTATGCCGACGTAGTATCCGCCTACAGCTCCAGGTACGATCATCCCATCGGTGTGGGAAGCAACGACATGGATCCGCAGGTAGTCAGGATGCTCCGTGAAGCGGGTGCCGTCAACATGAAGGTCGGTATCACCGATGTCCATGACGTGGATGAGGGTTTCTGGCTCCGTCTGTCCGATACGGTAGGGGTTTTCGGTAAGGGCATGGTCACATGTTCCCTGTTCGTCACGGATGATGTGTCGGACGATGAACTCCTCGATGTCATCGATAGGATGTGCTCCATAGGGGCGATGCCGGATGTCAAGGTCCGCCGTTCGGAGGAGACCGGACTCAAGGAGGCCACTCCGGAACGTTACTGTCACATCCAGAGGAGTATGAAATCCATCATGGAGAGATACGGTCTGGACGGTTCAGGCTTCGACACAATGTGCTACGGATGCAGATTGTGCATGATAGTCCCGTTCAAGGATTTCTGAGAACATTCTAACGGGGGGTTCCTCCCCCATTTCCCATCATCCAGATCCAGTGATACACTGATGACTATGATATCAGGTACTACATGGATCGATTCAAAAATGAATGGAGCCGACTCTGAGATTCGAACTCAGGACCTGCTGATTACAAGTCAGCCGCACTACCGGGCTATGCAAAGTCGGCGTATGATGAGTCCTGCAAAGAACAACTGGTTTATATTGATTTCCGTCAACCCGGTCCAACATCATGCACGGTCACATCAAATCCCGATATCTTTATAACAATCGATGCAATGGCCGAACCCATTTACCTTACTATTACAGGTGATTCAAAATGGCAGACTCTAAGAGACTTGTTCGTTTCAACTACAAAGCATACTTCGCAGACGCAGAGGAGAGGCTCTACGACACCACCGACATGGAGGCAGCGAAGGAGGCAGGAATCTACAACGAGAAGTACAGGTACGAGCCCATGGCCTACGTCATCGGTTCCAAGAACATCTTCCCTGCACTCGATGAGGCTATCGCAGCAGCAGAGGTCGGAAAGGAGGTCGAGATTACCATCCCCTGCGAGAACGCAGCCGGACCCAAGAACCCCAAGCTCATCGAGACCTACCCCCTGAAGGACTTCACCAAGCAGGAGATCAACCCCTACCCTGGACTCCCCGTCAACCTCGGAAACAGGACCGGAATCGTCCTCTCCGTCGGTGCCGGCCGCGTCAAGGTCGACTTCAACAACCAGCTCGCCGGACACGACCTCATGTACAGGTTCACCGTCATCGAGGAGGTCACCGATGCAGTCGCAAAGGCAAAGGCAGTCCTCGAGATGAACGTCGGCAACGCAGACGGATTCGAGTTCGACATCCAGGACGACAAGGTCGTTGTCACCGAGTCCGAGATGTGCAAGTTCAACCAGAACTGGATGATCGCCAAATACAAGATCGTCACCGAGCTCAGGGACATCTTCGGCGTCGGAAGGATCGACTTCGTCCAGGTCTGGGATGCAAACCAGAAGATCTAAACGGGGCAACCGCCCCTCTGAAACCCTTTACTTTTCTTCAACTATCATTCGTAGTCGAATGATATCGTTTCCACCGGACCCATCTTCAGAAGTTTGACGGCATCCGTTTCCAAGGATTCCACTTTGGACTCGGACCTTACCTTCACCACGATTTTCCTGAGTGACACATCATCTATCGAATGCGGATCATTCCCACCTGCATCCGTGAATGTCTGAAGTATGTTGGACAGTCTTTCGATGACCTTTCTCATGGGCATTGCGAACCACCCATCCAAAACATCCGTGCGGATCTCCAGAGTCTCATGGTTGAGCATGTCTGAGAGAACAGATGTGATGTCATCCTCGATGGAACAAACCGGAACATCCCCCTTGATGCATTGGGCACATCCATTGCATCTCTTTATCCTCATTCCACGGATGAGGGTACAATCCATATCCGAGGGGTGATCGGTGATGACCATGCGATTTCCGTCCATGATCATCTGATGCCCTTGTCGGATATAAGGGGTTCACTTCAGGTAGGATAGTATGGAGTTCACATCCCTGTCACGGTTGCCATGACGGTTGTTCCTCACTGTACCGGATCTGTTTCTCATCTCGATGTGGTTCGACCTTCCCTGCCTGGGGAGGGGGAAGAGCACTGTCTGCTGGTAATACGGCATTTAGTCACCTTCCACAGCGTTTTTTACACGCTGTGATTGTAGATGCCGTCTTGAATATAATAACACTAAATTGTAATCAATGTAATGTATGTAAAATATGCCGGGTGGCCCCGGCATGGTTTCACACATAGAATGTATCGATGACTATGCGTCCTTTTTCAGTCAGGATGTACGATCCCCTGAGTTCATCCTTTTCTATCCACTCGTTCTTCAACCATTTGTTGATGAAATCTCTCTGATAGTAGACAGCTTCCGTCTGACGCTGTGTGGATTTCTTGTTGGGGTCTGAGGTCTCGGTATCCCTGTACCACACTTTCTTGTCCTTGAGTCTGGTGATGACCTTCCCACTTGTGGTCTTCTTGCCTTCCTTGTTCATTTCATCCAGGATACGTAATCCTCTCACCAGGTGTTCTTCAGGCATATCTATGCTGTAACTGGGGAGTGTACGTGGATCGAATGTGGATTTGGTCAGGCCGACGGGTTCGCCATCTATGTAGTAGATGTCGGGGATGCGTTCGGTCGGTATCGTGTACTCGGATGTACCGACGGAGAAGGGTACGGTTCCCGGAACCATCATGGATGCGATAGCGGAGGCAGCAGCATATTCGGATGTGCCCGAGGATATGTTGACATAGATATCGCAGTCCGGGTTCTCGGCTTTCTCCAATCTGATGATCGACAGTACAGTACGCAACATGTTGGAGAAGTCGCTGACCTTCTCGTTGTGTTCGACGATATCCACATGACGTGGGGACCTCTCGTTGACGATGGAAACCACGCGGTCATAGAATGATTGGTATATGCGTCCGTTGTCTGAAGAGGGGTCGCGGACGTAGTGGATTATGTGTAGCTTGTTTATTTCATAGAAATCTACAGGTTCGGTGACCTTGGTGGTTTCAAAGGTCACACACGCTATCATTATCCTCTTTTTACGACCGGAGCCCATATTATCGATGAATAAGTCTCTTGTAATTATTAAATTATTATCGTATTTACTATAATGACAATAATTACAATAAAGTGTTATTATAAAGATCGGGAGATATCAATTCTGTACTCCAAAAGGGGTGCAGACCCGGTTGAAACCTTTTAAAGGGCGGTCACCCAGGCTGTCCGGACAAAGTATGTGGCGGTCAGTCCCATACATCCCATCCCAGACCGCCCAAACACTAAAAAATTTAGACAAAACCTTTTTATACAATCCCCCAATACTAGGAAATCAACGGACGGGTGGCCTAGCCTGGATATGGCGGCAGCCTCCTAAGCTGCAAGCCGGGGGTTCGAATCCCCTCCCGTTCGCCACTTATTCTATCCGACATTTAGATGTTCGAATAAGATTATGGATTCATCATACATCTGATGATTAGGTTTCACGGTGTGTATGAAAAATATTTCTTGAAAAGTGATGTGTGGTAAAGTAACAACTTCCGAATCCATTGCACTTTAAAATCCTTGAAAAAACATCGAATCTTTTATCGATATGATGTTCACCCATTCCAATATCGATGTTTTGTCGAGGAAAGTATCAAGTCCATCACTTATGAGTATCGATCAAAGTATCGAGACCATGAAGGTTCCCGAGAAGTACGTGAGGTCACCCGTCCTGAGAAGACGATTGTCTACGGATACGTGGACAAGAACGGGGATGTGAGGTACGGTGTCAAGGAGAGGACGTACTGGAAGGAGGATGGGAAGCAGCATCAGAGGGATGGTCCCTATAGGGCACATAGAATCCGGCATCTTTGTACCGATCCCCGAAGACCCCATCCCTCCGATATCGTATGCCGAATCCGATATGCTTTCATGGGGACCGTACCAATTGATCGTCAACAGGACACAGGACCTCATGGAGGACCTGCCGCAGGTCTACAATCCATCGGATGCCGAGAAGATCTACACCCTCGCCATCCTGCGGACGGCCGAGGGTGGTCTGAAGGACTATGAAGCCAAGGATGCCTATGAGAACAGCTACCTCCGGATACTCCATCCTGGAGTGGCCCTGGGTAAGGACACCTAGGGGAACTGCTGCACAATCTCGGTCGCACGTGCACACGGATAACGAAGTTCATGCTGGGTCGCGTGGCGAAGATACCCTCGAACCATCTTGTCGCCATCGATGGGATGTTGAAATCGTATGAAAGCGATGATTCGTTCCTATCGGATTTCTTCCACAAGGCACAGAAATCCGGTATCAGGGATGTCTCCGTGATGATGGCGTAAGATGTGGAGACGATGGAGTCCGTCTGTGCCAGTGTCTATCCCGGCAACCTCACCGACAGGACCGTATTCAGGGATTTCGTGGAGACCAACCATGTACAGGGTGGGATAATCATCACCGACAGGGGGTTCCAGTACGGACCCGCGAAGCAGGTGTTCCTGGACGATCCGGACCTCCACTTCCTCATCCCTCTCGAGAGGGGTTCCAAGATGATCAGGGAATACAACATCCTCTGCACCGACAGGACTCTGGACAACCGTCCCGCCGTAGCGGGACGGAAGGTGGGATGCATGATGGCAGGTTCCTCTATGGATACAGGGACTCGGACAGGGCTGTCTCTGAAGAGAAAACGTGGTTGTCGAAGCACAGGGACTACGACCCATCCGAACTCGAATCCAGGAGGAAGG
>JAFVZR010000033.1 GCA_017508065.1 Candidatus Methanomethylophilaceae archaeon | reverse complement strand
TATATAAATTAAGAACGTCTGCAGGACAGCGATCTGGTGTCCAAAGTGGGCATGACCAAGACCGTCCATACGGTGGGGATCTACCACCTGATAAAAGATGATGAGAGAGTCAAGGAGGAGTGAGAATGAAATACGGAGCGATATTCTTAATCAAGATCGTAAACGGCACCATACGTGAGACGCTATGGTGGGATGATGAAGTCGACAGGGATAATGAAATATACTGTTTCGAGGCGGAGATGAATGAGAGTAATGCGAAGATCCTGCACATACAGGACCTCTCCGTCGCATGCGACAGTATCATTGCAATCAAGAAAATCAAGAACACCAAGAAGACCAAGAAAATCAAAATGGGGGTATGAGCCATGCTGGAGCTGAAGCCGATTGAAGATTATGATATTTTCAATCAAAGATTCTGGATTGTGAAAGGCTTAGGAGTATTCAAGACCGAGGAAGAAGCAAAAGAAGCTCGTAGGAAAGCAGGCTTGGTTACAGACGAGGAGGAATGAGGATGAGGTATAGAATAAAGGAAAATGTAGATGGGAAGATGGTCTGGGACTATCTGGAATCACTGATGAATGACATCCAGTGGGTTGTCACGAACAAGCACTCCGATCACCTGTATATAGCATACAGGTGCGGTTCCATACAGCATGCGGTGTTCGAGTGGATGAGAGAGAATCTGCGTGAACAGGTCTATGAAGAGGAGGAATGAGAATGGACAACGTGTTCAAGGTGAAGCTGCTGAGTGAGAATGAGAAAGAGGAATTCGAGTGGAATATCGAAATATTGGAGCATCTCCGGGACCTCATGCTCAAGGATTCAGATGAAGAAGTCGAGAGGGCACTAGGGGTCGGATACCGTCTGGGAGTGTATAAGACCATTCTAGATATCTCAGAAACATTGAGAAAAGAGAAAGAGAACGAGGAGGAATGAGAATGGATTTCGGAGATGTGATCAAAAGATTCAGGGACGAGGTTGTTGAAGGACTCGATAAGGGCTATGCCATGAGGTTCGCCCGTGCAGGTTGGAACGGCAAGGGGATGTGGATAGAAGTGTGCATCCCCGTAAGATGTAAGGCTTTGGATGAGACAGGATGCGAATCCGAATTGGAAATGCAACCCTTCATCGTCATGAAGACTGCACAAGATACCTTGGTACCCTGGCTTGCCAGTCAGTCCGATATGCTTGCAGATGATTGGGAGGCGGTGCAGTGAACAGGTTGGATTTCGGATCCGTCCTGCACAAGCTCTCCAAGGACCCCACAAGGAGGTTCAGAAGGATACGTTGGGATTCAGGTACATTCATCACCGTGAGGGAGTACACAGGTCTGTCCATGCCCATAGTGGTCATCTACAGAGGATCCAGCAAGCAGACCATCCCGTTCACACCCGGATCGGATTCCCTGCTGTCATGCGATTGGGAGGAAGTCGAATGACGTTGACTACAAGAGAGGCCATGCAGGCACTGTTGGACGGGAAGACCCTGGAACATGATATCCCTTGGTATCTGGTTAAATTGGATGATAAGGGCGATATTGTTGTGTGTAATTCCATGAATCCTCTAAAAAAGGGTGAATTTACGGAACGTTACACGTTGATTAGTAAGATGGATAGAATCTACGAAGAATACCGCCTAACCTTCGAGCAGGCACTCAGGGAGATGCTGGACGGTAAGGTCGTGATGTGTGAGGTATTCAATGATAGGGAATACTTCTACTCAGACGGCTGGTTCCGGTTCCAATATCATGACGATGACTGGGCCCAGGCGGATTGGTTCGAGATGAGGATGCGGGATGCCAAATGGAAGGTGGTCGAATGATAGATACGAGTGCTACACTCCACCTTCTGCTGGAGGGCAAGACTCTCCGCTCATCTGAGGGCACGCTGTTCAGGATACATGATGGGAAATTGACCATAAGCTTCAACGATGGATTCGATTGGCACATGAGCACTGAGCTGAACGATATCGAAGAGGTTCTGGGAGAATTCCCTCTTACATTCGCCCAAGCCCTTCATTCGATGCTCAAGGGCAGAGTCGTGATGCCAGAGATTCCCATCGCCGAGCCTGGGCTTCAATACAGGTTCAACTGCAAACGTTCGTGTTTCGAGTATCGGACAGGGAGCGATGGAGATTGGAAGGCGACCCATATCGGCGAGTCCGAGCAGAAAGCCAAGTGGAAGGTGGTCGAGTGAAGTTCGCGTGTAGATTCTGCGGAGAGGTGTTCGACAAAGATGACGTGTCTGTGCCTATGGATGACCCTGGATGGGTCAATATGCGCGATACCTGCCCCAGATGCAACAAGGGCATGGATGACTGGTATATCTCCGAGATATGGATGAGGAATTGGATATTCCTTGCCATCAGGCACCAGAGGAACGTGGAGGTGAGCGAGTGAGGCAGGAGGAAATCCTGACCAGTCTCCGCGAGCTCGGGCCGAGTACGGTAGAGGAGCTTTCGATACATATCTACGGATATTGTGAATGCAGCACCCGGAACAACGCAAACACCAGACTCCACACCCTCTGCAAACAAGGGTTCGTGAGGAAGATTGGAATAAAACCGAAGTCTGAAGGTGCAAGGGGACGCCGGTCACACATATGGGAGTTGGTCGAGTGAAGCTGACGAAGCATGAGGAGGTCCAAGCTCAGCTGGATGCATGGAGGCAGGAGTACCATGAGATCTTCATGAATCCCTGCCTCGCTTGCCCCGTTGTTACCGTATACTTCTCAGGGTATAAGGACATGGGTCTGACGATGGGACTGTGCGAGTCCTGGACGACATTGTCTATGATCGACCTGGGTCACAAGTTCGAGCACAGGAAGTTCGGATGGTTGGAGAAATCCGTGCTGTGGCATGAGTTCGCACATGCCATAGCGTACCATGAGGACAAGATCGGGGATAAGCACAACGACCACTGGAAGGAGATCCAGAAGCAGAAGCCCCTGCTGGTCCTCGGTGACTGGATCGCGAAGCTCACATACATATTCATGAGGAGTTGATGGTGATGTTCGATCTGATTGATATCCCGACACTGGAGATCCTCGAGTTCTTCTTCGGACATCCCGATACCACCATGAGCGATTTCCATGGCACACGCACCCATCAGGACAGGATGCCCGTGCTGGAGGAGTGGGGGCTGCTGGAACGGAGCAAGG
>JAFVZR010000032.1 GCA_017508065.1 Candidatus Methanomethylophilaceae archaeon | reverse complement strand
CCCTTGATCTCGTTGATGAAACGAAGATCCTCGTCAGCCTGGAGGAACATGAGATTCTCCAACCTGTCACCGGATCCGATGGCAACGATACCTGATACATCCATGTTGTTGGCCAAGGAATTGGTGGTGCTGTCGAACCTATCGGTGATGATGTTGAGCACACCGTCGGGAAGACCCGCTTTCACGAACATCTCGTATACGAAGAAGATCGGGGCAGGGGTGTACTTGGAGGGGATGATGACGACCGTGTTTCCTGCCATCATGGCTGCGGCAGCATATCCCATCGGTGCAGCGAGAGGGGAATTGTACTCGGAAAGAATCGCCCAAACACCTGCAGGGCTCCCATTGATACCTTCATCCAGATCCTGGCATCCATCATCGATGACCTCGATGAGTCTCTCGACCTCATCCAAGGCCTCATCACGGGTCATTCCGGAGGACAGGGTAACAAGTGCCGCGATCCTGTACTTCTGACGGATGATGTTGTCCAACGCCTTATCGAAGATCTCCATCCTATCGGCGGGATCCACTGCGGACCACTTGGAGAACGCTTCCTTGGCAACGATCACTGCCCTATCGGTGAGCCCTTCCTCAGGCTCTTGGAACGTTCCGAATATGATGCTATTGTCGACCGGGCTTGCCACGGGGAATTCGTGACCGGATGCGATCTTGAGACCGCCCACATATGCAGGATAATCCTTCTTGTCCATGTGGAGGATGGAGTTGAGAGCACCCTCAAACTTGCGATCCTCTTCTGTACCTTCGGTGACTTCCATGATGGCACGGGTGTCAGACATGGGCAGGGGATTGACGATTGTTGGTTTAAAGTCTCGTATATAGGAAAGGTATGTGTCCCCGATGCCTTAAATAGGAATTGCGCGTAATCCCCATTACGGACTCGTGGTCTAGGGGTTATGACGTCGCCTTCACACGGCGGAGGTCGCCGGTTCAAATCCGGCCGGGTCCACCATAGTTCTTACATCAATACCAGATTCTCGCTACGGATGACATCGTCATAGCTCTTATGACCCAGTACCGCTTCGATCCTATCGCTGCGGATACCACGGATCCTGAAGATGTCCTCCGAATCATAATCGGGGATCCCTTTGGCGATGACCTTCCCTGCGGATTCGATATTGACTACGTCGCCTCTCTCGAACCTTCCGATTACATCCCTGATACCGACGGCAAGAAGACTGACATTGCCTCTGGACAACTTCTCGGCCGCACCAGCATCGACTATGAGAGTGCCTTTGGCGTGTGCAGCCTTGATCCAACGACTCTTCTTCCTCTCCTTCTCGCCCGCCAGGAATATTGTCCCCACATCCTCACCGTTCACGGCTCTGACGATACCGTTGGGAACTGAACAACAGGCTATGATCATGTTACATCCGGCCTCGTGGCAGATCTCCGCAGCCTTCAGCTTCGTCTTCATACCACCGGTACCGACTCTGGTTGTCGGATCCCCGGCCATGTCCAGCACCTCGGATACATCCGTGACGACCGGCACGATCTCGGCATCGGGATAGATCTTGGGATTCCTGTTGTACAATCCCTCCACATCGGAGAGTATGATCAGAAGGTCCGCATCCATCTTGCTGCACACGTATGCGGACAAGGTATCGTTGTCCCCGAACATGGCATCGATCTCCTTCACGCATATGACATCATTCTCGTTTATGATTGGTACGACACCATATGCCAGAAGAGTTTGGATAGCATTCCTGAGGTTGAGATACTTCTCACGATCGGAATAGAAATCGTATGT
>JAFVZR010000031.1 GCA_017508065.1 Candidatus Methanomethylophilaceae archaeon | reverse complement strand
GGCTGACGGGGGCGATCGGACCTTCCTCGTTGAATGTGAACCATCCGACGAAGATCTTGTTGGCAGGTTCTTCAAACTGCTTGATGAGATCGTCCTTTACGACCGCATTGCCGAATTTGACCTTCGTGGTGGTGAAAGGTGTGTCGGCATCCTTATTCTCGTAGAATTCTACATCAAATTTTCTGTCCTTGAGGCCGGTGATGGCCGTGTTGGCAAGGCTGAGTGCATTTTTGGAGATCGAGTCTGCCTCATCCTCTGTGAGTATGATTCCATCCTCGCCGAATATGAAGTTGGGGATCGCATCGATAGTGACGAATGCTTTGGCAGCGATGACTGCTTCCTTAATCCCTTCCATGCCAATGATTTCGTATATGTTCAGGGACGACCAATCTCCGTTTTCTGTGTACAGGATGTCGTAGATGCCACCGAGGCTAACACTGTTTAGTATAGTCTCTGCCATGGTACCACCAAGTTCATACTCTTCGAGCATAGACAGCGCAATACCTTTGACCATAGGGCCAATCGGTGTAGCATCGACGATGTTCAGGAAATCTGCCATTCCGACCTTTCCATTGTTGGTGACATTCTTCTTGGCTTCCTTTACGAATGCATCAAGTTTGTCGTAAGAGATGGAGTACTCGATATCATCGAGGTCGATGACTGCGTTTCCATATGGGCCGATGGCCTTGTCAAGGAGAAGTATGTCTCCTGCAAGGAACCATGTGATGTTGATGACAGGCTTCGAACCAGAGGCATCGGTCTTGAAGTCGATGTATGAGGAAGAGTTGTGTGCAACCTCTGCTGCCCTGAGGTAGGTGTACCCATCTGCCTCTTCGAGTGTCTCCTTCTCACCGGAGTATGACAGCTCTCTTCCAAGGGTTCCATTGATTTTGGTGATGTTTCCGTTCTTGTCGGTTTCGACAGTCATGTCAAGACCGAATTCGATCTTGTCCATCATGAGGATCATGGTCTCGTCGACGGTCTTGTCCTCAGCAGAGCTCTTGTTCTCCGCGATGAATTCGGAGAGATCATCATCTGCGTTCATGGTTCCAATGAAGTTGATTGCCTCATTGGTGATGGCAGCGTTGGTTCCCGCATGACCCTTGGCGATCGCAGAGATCTTGTATGTGTATCCAGAGCTGGTCTTGGATGTGTTGGTGATAGAGAATCCTGCATCGAGGTCGATGTCATACAAAGGTTTGTCTTTGGAGATCCTGTGGATGTCGATGGGATCTCCCATTATTTTTGAAATGGCTCCAAAGATTGTTTCGAATATAATCGATTCTGTGTATTTGGTATCATCATTGCCAGGTCTTTGCATCAAGTTTCCTATGGCCAGATTGATCGAGTCTTTATTAATGTCAAGATAGATTCCGTACGGCTCGTTCAACACGATGCCGGAATCCTTACCTGCTGCGTCTGATCCCTCATCTGATGCGATTGGGATTACGCATGCGGATGTTATCATGACGATAGCAAGTAGTATTGAGAACAACTTGTTATTCATCTATCCCACTCCTATTAAGTGCTAAACATTATGAGAAGATTGTCACTATATATGATTATAGGAATGAAAAAACGCTGTTAAATCCAAAATTTGACATTTTGATAGTGATTTTATAGGAATAATCGTCGGATGTCGAAATCGATTCCGTGGAATGTCGAATGTGCAAAACCGGATTGCACGCGGGCAATTAATGCGCGAGTTTAATAGGCGGTTTGTAGTTGTCAGGGTCATGCATGAGGTCTCCGTTATTTCCAACATGGTGGATGCGATCCTCCGTGAATTGGAGAATTACAACGTGGAGAAGGTTGAAGAGGTCAACATCGTGATTGGTGACCTTACCAGTCTTGGTCCGGAACAGTTAGAGTTCGCATACGAAATCGTGACCAAAGGTACGGTACTGGAAGGCTCAAAACTCGTGATCGAGAGCGAGAAGGTCGCTGTCAGGTGCAACGAGTGCGGTTACGAAGGCCCTGCGGAGAACCTCGAATCGGATTTCTTCGATCATTCCATTCCCGTCATCGCATGTCCGAAATGCGGAGGGGGAGTGGACATCATAGCTGGTCAGGCCTGCCGTGTCCGTGACCTGAACATATTGGAGGTAGAGTGATGTACAAGTTGAGGGACGAGGCCACGGCCACCAAGATCCTGTCCAAGATCAAGGCGATGGATGTAGATTACAGATTCATGCATGTCTGCGGAACACACCAGGACACCATGGTCAGGTTCGGACTCGATACCATGCTCAAGGAAGTGGGTGTAGAGATCAAACAGGGTCCGGGATGTCCGGTCTGTGTGACCACCAGCAAGGAGATCGCGGACGCGATCACCCTTGCAAGGTCCGGCGTGACGGTATGCGCGTTCGGGGACATGATGAGGGTGCCCACGACCATCGGAACCTTGAACGATGCCAAGGCGGACGGTTGCGATGTGAGGATCGTCTACTCCATCGAGGACGCGGTAAGGATGGCAGGCGAGCAGGAGAAGGATCTCGTGTTCGTATCCGTAGGCTTCGAGACCACCGCACCATCCACAGCGGTCCCTCTTCAGAAGGAGCTTCCCGAGAACTTCAGCATCTACAGTTGCCACAGGATCTGTCCCCCGATCCTTGAGGCTATTTTCACCATGGGTGAGACCAAGGTGCAGGGACTCATCGATCCCGGACATGTGGCGGTCGTCACAGGATACAGTATTTTCGAACCTCTTGCCAAGGAGTGGAACATGCCCCAGGTCATCGCAGGATTCGAACCTCTCGATATGCTCATGAGTGCATACATGCTCTGTAAGCAGATCAAGGAAGGTCGTGCGGAGGTGGAGAACGAATACACCCGTCTCGTGAAGCCGGAAGGTAATCTGAAGGCGAGGAAGCTCATTGACGACGTGTTCGTTCCCGTCGATCGTGAATGGAGAGGATTCCCTGTCATCAAGAAGAGTGCTCTGGCACTCAAGGACAAGTATGCGATGCACGACGCCAACAAGGTGCACGAGGACATCCTTGCCAACACTCCCGAGGTGGAGGCAGAGGCCAAGGGTTGCAAGTGCGGTGACGTCCTCAGAGGTCTCATAGATTCGGAGCAGTGTCCGATGTTCGGAACCGCATGTAAACCGATGCGCCCGATGGGCCCGTGCATGGTGTCCCAGGAGGGTAGCTGTAACATCGCATTCCGTTTCTCCGGAAAGAGGCCGTGATACGATGTCCGATGAGATCCCATTGGTCGGAGGGGGTGCACAGAAGGTACAGCCCGTTGCCTTCCAGAAGAAGGAGGGTGACAGGTACGTTCTGGTCATCACCAACGATTCCACAGTGTTCACGACCACTCGCTGGGTCAGTGCAGCGGAGATGTTCGGTGGAAGATTGACCGAGGTCAAGAACCTCGTGAATTCATTGGGGGAGGTCTCCAATGTATCTTTCGGGATCATCACCGGAAGGTACGGTTTCATCCCGGCCAATTACGTCGTGATGCCGTACGACAATGTGCCAGAATGTAAGGAGGATTACGAGGAGTTGCAGGAGCGTACGGATTATGCGGAGAAGATCAGATATGTGTGCCAGAACTTCTTCGACAGGATTATCGTCTGTGTTCCGAAGGACATGTTCGCCATCATCAAGGATTCGTTACCGAAGGGAAAGGTCATCGCCGTCACGAACCCTTGTTACGAGGAGGAGTGCAAGGAGCGCGGATGGACATACCTTCACCGTAATGGTGCCAGAGTAGGGAAGGAGAATGCAGAGAGGATCATCGAGATCGTAAGGTCCCTGTGATCATCCTCTTCTCAAACCCTTAATCATTTTCTTTGTTTCCGGATCCACTCTCAGGGATTCTGTGATCTTCTGCAATGTCTTGTTGTATGTGAAATCATCCAACCTTCCATTCCTCAACATGGAAAGTGTCTTTTCGGGGAATTCGATGAAACAGAAGGATAGTGTCCATGCGACGCCCATCTTCAGATAGTACCCGTCATGTTCGACACGTTCGAGTTCCTGGAGGATACGGTCTATGTGTTCATCATCTATGAAACGGAGCATGGTGGTGACCGCGAACCTTTTCTCATACTCTCCGGGTCTATCGAAGTAGGGGAGTATGAAGTTCCATAGTTGATCCATCTCATCCTTCCTGCGTC
>JAFVZR010000030.1 GCA_017508065.1 Candidatus Methanomethylophilaceae archaeon | reverse complement strand
CGGCACGAAGGTACCACTCAAACGCCTTAGTCTCATCCGCATCCGTTCCGTTACCGGTTGCAAACATCTGCCCAAGCGCGTAGCAGGACCACACGTCCCCTGCTTCGGCTTTGGAAAGCAATTGCTCTATGGTTTCCATCGGAGATGTAGTAGATTCAATGGGGATAATAAAGTCTTAGGTGGGATGGGATCAGACTGATGGAGCAGATGGACGGAAACCTCGTCCCTTATGTTCCATATGTAGGAAGTTATGGAAGGATGTGGTTTCGAAAGGGAAGTCCCAGAAGGGTCCAGGTCCCGGTAAATCACAGGGACCTGGATTGAAATGTCATGCGACGATGTACAGCTTATCGAGATCGCCGTCCAGTGTGAAAGTCACTGTAGCAGTTCCATCGATGACGTTGCATGTTATGCTGGTGGCACCCACTATCTCCACGGCCTGATCAGGACTAATCATAATCGGTTTACACGTTCGGACAAGGCAGGTGAAACGACATTGGTTCTTCTTTCGGAAGAGAATTCTGTTATCGAAATCGGTGCAGTAGCCTCGCCCACACTGACGCGGTAAAGGACCACATCCCGGTGTGAGTCTGTGTAATAAAACGGTGTCGGAACGTGTTGTAACCCGATACAACCTCTCTGAATAGCACATTCGATGCGGTCTTAAGATAAGAACGGTGTAATTGGATGTATATGCCAACATTATTATAAAGGCATCATAGTGTACATTCAGGTTGGTCATTTGTAATGTCTTTACGCAAGTCGATGGACATACAGCACCCAACTATGTTGGATGTATAATCCAAGTGATAACATGAATGTCAAAGCAATAGCAATCGGTGTTGTAGCCGTGGTGTTGATTGCGGGTATAATAGTCGGTATAGGAGCGGTCGATGACGATTCAGGATCAGACGGACCTATCGTAGTTACCGACAGTAGTGGAAACACACACTCCTTCGATGCACCCGTCGAGAAGGTCGTTGTGTTCAGCAAGTACATCGGAGAAGCGATGATAATGATGGGCGCAAACGACAAGGTTGTAGGTTGTTACTCGACCATAATCACTGATGTGAACTATGGTCCTTACTACACGGATGCTGTCGACCTTGGAACAAAAACCACTGGCGATACTGTCGTCAGTGAGATTGCCAAGCTTCAGCCTGATGTTATTATATCCCACAATACCAACGATAATTCTCTTCTCAAGACGACCGGTGTACCTGTCCTCGAGATCGGTGCATCCAGAATTTCCGAGGTCCACGATGATGTCACAATCCTCGGTAAGATTCTCGGCATGGAGGACGAGGCACAGAAGATTCTCGATTGGTTCGACCCCATGTATGAAGCATTGAAGTCGGTTTCAAGCAAATCCGATATCAAGTTCGGTGTCGAGAGCCACAGTGCGAAGAAGTTGACGATGTGTACTCCTAACAGCACCCCCGGTCAGACCTTCGATGTTGCAGGTGTGACCAATATCTACGACGGTGCCGACGGAACATACGTCTACCCCGAGGCCGGAAACGTCATTCCCCTGAACCCTGGAATACACTTTGTTGTCGTCTATAAGTCCACGTGGGATAAGGATGTTCTAAAGTCATATGATGAGACTTTGAAGTCGAGACCCGGATGGGACCAGATAGACGCTGTGAAGAACGACCAGGTCTACTATATTTCCAACGACATTTGTGGCGGAATGCGTTCAGTGGTCGGAGCGATGTTCGCACTCTCCCTCTACAACGATGCGTACTCTAACTTCGACGTCATGGAGACGATGAATAATTACAACAAGATTGCTGGAACATCTTTCGACACAGATCTTGTTTGGAACTTCTGAATGAAAACGGATTCCGAGGTTTTGGCATGATTGGTGAGAATAAATCAAACATCGCCATCTCAGATGTAGATATCGTGCGCGACTTTGAGACCTCTCGCAAGAGGAAGGTGGTTTTTATGACCATCCTCGTGGTCTCTTGTGCAGTTGCATCGATTTGGGCGTTGGGAGTGGGCGGTATAATGGTTCCGTTCATGGATGTTGTGCGCAGTCTTTTCCACAACCTGTTGCCAGGTATTGTGGATCCCGCCTCGGAATCCTATTACCCCGTGATAGTGACCAGCTATCGTGCTCCGAGGGTCATCATGGGGTTGTTGACGGGTTCATGTCTCGCAGTGGCAGGAGCATCGATGCAGAGCATTCTGAAGAACCCGTTGGCAGATCCCTTTACATTAGGATTGTCATCTGCCGCATCGTGCGGTGCAGGGCTGGCAATTGCATTCGGTCCTGCCTTGTTGGGTACGACCTATTACATGTCCGCTTCAATCTGGGGTCAGACGATCACCATCGGGTGGTTGTTCACTGTTGTGATGGCCTTCGGATTCGGACTGATATCAACATTTATTCTATTATCTACCATCAGGGGAAAGGTTGCCAGTAAGTCGACGATGATCTTGACAGGGGTGGTAATCGGATATCTGTTCTCGGCCGTCCTTTCGTATCTGAAGTATGTTTCGGACGAGGGAACACTCAAGGAGATTACGGATTGGTTGCTAGGGGGTATGTGGGGTGCTTCCTGGAGTTCGGTCATGATAGTACTCCCCATCGCTGTGATAGGCATCGTGCTGTTGGAATCATATGCTTTCGAACTGAACACATTGTCCTGTGGTGATGATGTGGCGAAGAATCTGGGGGTCGATGTGAAGAAACTACGTGTCAAGGTCCTTCTGGTGTGCACGATGATCTCGTCTGCATGCATCGCATTTACCGGAATTATTGGTTTTGTCGGACTCATGGCGCCTCATATAGTCAGGATGATAATCGGTAACGATAATCGTTATCTGATACCGATTTCAGCTTTGCTCGGCTCGTTGATCCTGGTGTGCTGCGATGCATTGGCCAGAGTGATCGTCGCACCGGATGATCTGCCCGTTGGTATAATCATGTATGTCATCGGCGGTCTGTTCTTCTTCTTCCTGATAAAGCGCATGCGTGGAGGTTATGAACTATGAGGATCGAGGTCCGGAATTTGGTCCAGGGCTATGGAAAGCACAATGTCCTGGACGAGATATCCTTTGAGGCGGAGACCGGTGAGATAACGGCCGTGCTGGGACCCAATGGTTCTGGGAAATCCACGCTGATACGTACCATATGCGATCTAATGCCCCCGGTATCGGGAAATGTCATGTTGGACGGTACGGATGTACATGACATAGATGTGACCGATTTTGCCAAACTTGTGTCATACGTCCCACAATCCTCTGATGCAGGGGTCTATACGACGGTCCTCGAGACGGTCCTCCTCGGAAGGAAACCGTATGTCACATGGAATTATCGCGATAAGGACATACAGTACGCATTGGATGCCATGCGCCTGATGAACGTTTCGCGTTATGCATCGCGTAACGTGACAGATCTCTCGGGAGGCCAGAGGCAGAGGGTGTTCATCGCACGTTCTCTGGCGCAATGTCCATCATTCTACATCTTCGATGAACCGACAAGCGCATTGGATCTCAAACATCAGATGAACACGATGATACGGATGAGAGAGGTCATCCGTACCAACGGATCCGGCATGATAGTCGCATTGCACGATATGAACCTGGCTCTGAATTACACAGACCGGGTAATCATGCTTAAGAACGGGCGCATACACGCCCACGGACCTCCCGAGGAGACGATCACGGAGGAGAACATACGCGAGGTGTATGGTGTCGAATCCAGGATTGTTGAAACCGAGGTTGGCAGGTACATTTTGCCGATCTCACCTTTGAATATGGAGGATGACGACCCATGAGTAGGAGAGTACAGTATCCGTTCACGGCCATAGTGGGCCAGGAAGACATGAAGAATGCCCTGATTCTCAACACGGTCAATCCGCGTATCGGCGGGGTGCTCATCCGCGGTGAGAAGGGAACGGCCAAATCTACTGCTGTCAGGGCACTGGCGGGGTTGTTGCCGGACAGGGCGGTCGTGAAAGGGTGCCAATGCGGATGTTCATGGGGTGACAGCGATTCATTCTGCCCGGATTGCATGGAATCCATGGCATCTGGTACTGCTGAACCGGACAACATGTCGATGGAGGTTGTTGAGTTACCGTTGAGTTCGACAGAGGACAGGGTCACAGGTACATTGGACATCGAACACGCCATAAGTACGGGGAAGAAGAAATTCGAACCAGGGATATTGGCCAAGGCGAATGGCAACATACTCTATGTGGACGAGGTGAATCTCCTGGACGATCACATAGTGGATCTTCTCCTCGATGCGGCAGCCATGGGCAGGAACTATGTGGAGAGGGAGGGAGTATCATTCAACCATCCCTCCCGTTTCGTGTTGGTAGGAACGATGAATCCTGAGGAAGGGGACCTGAGGCCCCAGTTGTTGGACAGGTTCGGATTGATGGTTGATATCAAAGGGGAGCAGGATGAGTCACGCAGGTCGGAGATCATCCGCAGGCGCATGGAGTTTGAGAGGGATCCCGAAGCATTCAATCAGAAATATGAACAAAGCAACATGGAGCTTCGTGATATGATAGTCAACGCCAGGGATGCGGTGGATGACATAATCATCGATGATGATGCGGTGACGATGGCAGCCCGTACATCCATCCACTTGGGGGTTGATGGTCATAGGTCGGATCTGACATTGATAAAGACCGCCTGTGCGAAAGCTGCATTGGAGGGCAGGGACAGGATAGATCCGGAGGATGTGGTCTCCGTCTCGCATCTGGTCCTTCCCCATCGCATGAGGCGTAACCCGTTCCAGGATTCCAACCTCGACATCACATCTTTGGAGCAATGGATGAGGTCTGCCTTAGAGGGTCTGAGATGAGTCATCTTCCATTATCATGCATGGTCAACATGGATGATGTCATAGACGGGATATGCTGTCTATTGTCGTCCAGGGATGTACGCACCATGCTGATATGCGGTCCCTCAGGCACAGGTAAGAGTGTGGCGGCGCGTGGCGTCTCACGTCTGTTCCCCGGGATCTGCCAGATAGAGGTGCCGGTCAACGTAACCCTGGAATCGCTGTATGGTTCTGTGGACATGGAGGTGGCGATCGGCACAGGGGAATGTGTTCGTTCCAATTCGATATTCTCGCGTTCGAATGGTGGCATAATCATCGTCGATAATGCAAACCTCATGGATAACGGAACGTTGTTCGCCATAGTTGAAACCGTTTCAGAAGGTGTCGCAAGGGCCGAGATCGGAGGTCTGAGTTCGGATTATCCCTGCGATTCCCGTTTGATATGCACCATGGATCCCGATGAGGGATCACTTCCCGAACACATCCTGGACCGTTTCGACATCTGTGTGTTCACCAGCAACACGGATTCGGAAGAGGTTCACCGTTCGATAATGATGTTGAACCTTGCCAATGAAAGGGACCCATCATCCATCGAAAGTTCAGTGTCCAGGAAGGAGGCCGTCCTCAGGTCGCGTATCGATTCAGCTCGTCTACGCAATCCGACGGTACCTAATGATTATCCGGACATGATATCCAAGATCTGCAAGGAGATGCATGTGGAGGGGCATCGTGGGGATGTCGCCGTACTCAATGTGGCAATCGCATTGTCCGCATTGGACGGTCTAGATATGGCCGGGATGGAACAATTACGTACAGCTGTCAGACTGTGTCTGGAACACCGTCGTAAGGATGAATCCGAGGAAACGGAACCTCAGCAGCAGGAGATGGAACAGGAACAATCGGATGACGACAGTTCCGATGACAGCATGGATGAACGCAGGGACCAGGATCATGAGCAACAACAGCAGGATGATGGGAATGAACAGGGACCTGAGACATCCGAGGATTCGAATCAGGACGAACATCCCGATGATGGTCAAGCATCCAACGATGATGATGGAGATGATGAGGATGACGGCGGTCCCGCGACGGATCGCGTTTTCTCAATAGGTGAGACGTTCGATGTCAGGGACTTCATCCCTCCCCAGACACGTCGTAACCGTAATCGCAAATCAGGTAGGCGTGAGAAGTCCAGATCCGATGATGGTTCTGGACGTACGGTCGGGCATCGCATACCCAACGGTCGTGTACGTGACATCTCGTTGACTGCGAGCATACGTGCGGCCGCACCATACCAATCATCCAGGGAACACAACGGACTTGCCGTGGTGCTGCATGATGACGATCTGAGGGAGAGGGTCCGTGTCAAGGTGAAGGGGACCAGAATCCTCTTCGTCGTCGACGGGTCCGGTTCCGTGGGGGCACATGAGCGTATGGTCGCGGTCAAGGGTGCCGTCCTATCCATGTTGGAGGATGCGTACCGTCGTCGCGACGAGGTGGGGATGGTGGTCTTCAGGGGAGAAACCGCAGAGAACACGTTGCCCATGACCCGCAGTGTGCTTACTGCATACATGCATCTGAGCGAGTTGCCCACAGGAGGACGTACACCGCTGTTATCCGGTTTGGCGATGGGATACGACATCCTTCGTCCAGAGGCGGATGCAGGACGTGAACCCGTCATGGTCGTGTTGACGGATGGCAGGGGAAATGTCGGATTGGACGGTGGGAAACAGGATCCCGAGGAATTGAAACGCATTACAGAGACGCTCTCACAGAGCGGTATCAGAATACTGGTCGTCGACACCGAGGTTGGTTGCATACGCTTCGGTAGGGCCATCGAACTCAGCAAACTGCTTTCCGCGGATTATGTGGTTCTGGAGGACCTGGATGCCAGGTCGCTTTCCGATACGGTCAGGTCCGCCATGGGTATTTTCGAGGTGTGATCATGAAGAAGGTATTCGTCATGTTATGGGTGAGTCACGGGGCCATCCTCAGACGTATTGGCAAGGATCTGGATGTAGAACTGGATATAGCGGAGGATGGTGCACAGGACGGGAAGCTGACACCGGAAGAGATAGCCGACAGGATAACGTCTGCCGATGCTTCCATAATCTACCGTCATAACAGTCCGGTCATCGACCAGGTGGAAGAGATACTCAGGGACCGCGGTGCTGATTGTAAGATAATCTGTCTAGCAAACGATCCGTCCATGTGGGGCATGACCACCGTGGACCATAAGGATGCATACGAGTGCTTCAGGTACATGCAGGCCAGCGGTGACGAGAACTTCCGCAGATTGTTCGATTACATCAACAAGAAGATACTCGGCGCAGAGGGTGAGGTGCTGCCTCCGTTGGAAATACCGTATGAGGCCGTCGTGGACCTGGACAGCGATAGGACCTATCCGTCCGTCACGGAGTACATAGAATCCGAGGGTATCGACAGGTCGCGTCCGTTCGTGGGCATCATCGCTTCACGTCCGTCCTTCATGTCCGATGGCCTGGAGTTCGAGAAGGTCCTGGCAAGGGATCTGAGGGACCGTGGTGTGAACCCCATCCTGATCTACTGCATGTTCTCGAAACGTGCTGATCTGGGTACCCGCAGCCACATAGAATGCATCAGGGATTTCTTCTTCGAGGGTGGTGTCCAGTTGGTGGATGCGATCGTCAAGTTCTCCACCGCATTCATAGGGAACAGCAAGTACGACAGGGAACCCGATCCCGATGACGACATACTGACGAGGATGAACGTCCCCGTGTACCAGCCGATATCCATGGCAAGATGGACGGTCGAGGAATGGGAGAGGTCCGCGGGGATAGTCACCGATATAACCTGGCAGGTCGCGTTTCCGGAGTTCGAGGGAATAATCGGACCGTTCATCTACGGTTCCGACAAAGGGGACCGCATGTGCGATCCGGAACCCAATAGGTTCGTGATCCCGGAGAGGAGTGTGCATATAGCGGAGCGTATCGTCAACGAGATCTCGCTCCGCCACAAACCCAACAGCGAGAAGAAGGTGGTGATCTACCTGAACAACTTCCCTTGCTATGGTGTGGAGGCCAACGTCGGCAATGCCGCGGGATTGGATTCGCTGGAATCCGTCGTCCGTGTCATGAAGAGGATGGCCGAAGATGGATACAACGTGGTCCCTCCCGAGAACGGGGCGGAACTCATCAACAGGATTCTCGAGAGCAAGGCCTTGTCGGAGTTCAGGTGGACAACGACCATAGAGATGAAGAGATGCGGGGGAGTGATCCATGAGATGCCGTTGGAGGAGTACCAACGTTACTTCTCGACATTGACCACCACCGTGAGGGACGATGTCGTGGCCACATGGGGTGAACCTCCCGGTAAGGCCATGGTCCTGGATGGGATGATACAGGTCACGGGAGTAGATTTCGGTAACGTGATGGTGTCGGTACAACCCAAACGCGGATGCTACGGTGCGAAATGCGATGGGCAGGTGTGCAAGATCCTCCACGATCCGAAGTGTCCGCCGACACATCAGTACCTCGCGACGTACCATTATTACTCCGACATATGGGGCGCGGATGCCGTGATACACACAGGTACCCATGGGAGCATGGAATGGACCCCGGGGAAGGGTGTCGGTCTGTCCTGTGACAGCTATCCGGACATATTGATCGGGACCAAGCCACATCTGTACATATACAACTCCGACAACCCTTCCGAGGGCCTGGTGGCTAAGAGGAGGTCGTATGCGACGTTGATCGACCATATGCAGAACCTCATGGTGGGGGTGAAGCTGTACGGCGGATATGCTGAACTGGAGCACATGTTGGAGGAATACACCGTCGCACGTCAGGATCCCACCCATTCCGAGGAGCTCAGGTCGTCCATCCTATCCAAACTGTCGGAGTTGAAGATGATGGACATCGGTGTCACCGAGGACACACCGTTATCGGAATCCGTCCGTCTGTGTCACGAGGCACTATCCGTCATGCAGAACTCCCAGATGAACAAGGGGCTACACATCCTCGGATCCATGCCCGAAGGGGAGGATCTGGTGGATGCGGTTAACTCCATAGTGAGGTACGGCGAGGAACACGATTCCCTCAGGGATGTGGTGGCATGGTCCATGGGATACGACCTCAGTGACCTGTACATCGACCAGGGTGCGTTGGATCCCCGTACAGGCAGATCCAACGGCAGTATAATCAAGGAGGTCGGCGACCGTACCAGGTCGTTCGTAGCATCGATTCTGGATGGTAGGTGCATAGCGGGTGCCATGTCGGACGCAGGTCTATATTTGGAGGACAAGTATGTGGATGACCTGGAGGGTTACCGCGATACCATTTTGGATGTGGCATCCTGTATACGCGGTTCCGATGAGATAGGTTCCCTAATGAATGGGTTGAACGGCGGTTTCATCCCACCCGGCCCGTCGGGATACATCACCCGCGGTCGTTACGACATCATGCCCACGGGTCGCAACTTCTACTCGATGGATCCCCATTCCGTACCGTCCAAGACGGCCTGGAAGGTCGGTGTCAGGATGGCCGAGGAGACACTGTCCAAGTATCTGGATGAAACCGGGGCCCTCCCGGAGAGCATAGGTTTCTTCTGGACCATGGGTGAGCTCATAGCCACCGGAGGGGAACTGATGGCGGAACTGATGTATCTCATCGGTATCAGGCCGAAATGGACTTCCGACAACCGTGTGACCGAGTTCGAGGTCATACCCTTGGAGGAGTTGGGGAGGCCGCGTATAGACATAACGGTCAATGTATCCTGTATCCTGCGCGACAACATGTTGAACGCCATCGACCTGATGGACAGTGCGGTTTCTGCCGTCGCGGATCTGGATGAACCGATCGAATCGAACTACATCCGCAAGCACAGTCTCGAATCGATCATGGAGGGTATGGAGTCATCGGATGCCAACGCCAGGTTCTTCGGTGCGCCCCCCGGAACCTACACATCCGGCGTGAACCTGGCTGTGTTCGCCAGTGCGTGGAAGGATGACAAGGATCTGGCGGACGTCTTCGTCAAGACCAAGGGTCATGGATACGGAGGGGGACGCAACGGCAGGCCGATGTTCGAGCAGTTCGCCACGGTCCTGTCCAAGACCGACATAGCATTCGACAGGACGGCATCCGATGAGACGGACGTGCTCTCATGCAGCTGTCATTTCAGCAACATCGGAGGCATGGCCGTCGCGGCCCGTTACCTCTCCGGTAAGGACGTCAAGACCTACTATGGGGATACACGTGACCCGAGGGACCTGTCCATAGGGACCCTGGCCGAGGAGTTCCGTCGTTCTATGCGTATAAGGACCCTCAATCCGGAGTGGATAGAGGCGATGAAGGAACACGGGTACAAGGGTGCGAACGACATGTCCAAACGTGTGGTGAGGCTGTTCGGATGGCAGGCGACCACACATGAGGTGGATGACTGGTTGTTCGATGCTGCCGTCGACGTCTTCATAAGGGATGATGACAACAGGCAGTTCTTCGAGGAGAACAACCCCTATGCATTGGAGGAGATGACCCGCCGTCTGCTCGAAGCGCATTCCAGGGGATTGTGGGAGACCGACCAGGAGACCCTGTCGCTGTTGCAGGACCGTTACCTCGACATCGAGGCCCTTCTGGAAGAGAAGGCCGGTGAAGGCGAGTTCCAGGGAGGTGCCGTGAACATCTACAACAGGGAGGATGTGGGTTGGGACGATTCCGGCGTGTCCGATGTGACCGGGTCCGTGAGGAAGCGCCGTACCGGTTGACTGTGCAGGATGGGGTGTGTTGTCCCCGCCCCATCCGATCTCCCTGATGCAGGTGTGTGATCCGGGCATCTACTTCTCTTTCAAAAACGCCTGTTCTGGATGCATGCCGTAGGGAGTGATGTCTGTCATATCGATAAAAACGGGTATTCATCGGAATATGACTGTTGGAACACAGTCGGTTATATGAGAAATCAAAAGACTGTACAATCGAGAATTTCGGATTGGTGGACATAACCTGTATGATCCTCGTGTACGTGTATCTCGTACAGTTGATCGGAGGGGTGGGGTTGCTGTGGAGGAACAACAATCTGGGGATCATACTTCCCCTGGCCATCCTCATCGAACTGATGCTCACCTTCTGGAACCCGATATACATATTCCGTAGGGATTGGGGGTCTTTACTAGACCTGATGATCGTCTACATTCCGGATGTGTTCAGGATGGCGGCGATGGTGGTCGTTGCCTACATCCTGGTGAGGCCGGAGATGTATCAGACCAACGATGTCGATGTGATCTCCGACAACGTTCACTGGCTGATGCCATTCGTATCGATCCCGTCGGATTCCTACATGCTGAGGGGGGACATGCTCAGGGTGGCATCCTGTATCCGGGACGACAGGGGTTGGGATACGGAGGGATCAGATGGATGGGTGGTCGCCGAAAGCATCGTGGAGGTCAGGATACCGTTGGAGAGGTCCGAACATCTCCTGTTGCAGAAGAGGGGTGACGGGTCCATCGCGGTATCGATAGTCGATGATCCGGGTTAATCCTACAACGGGGATGTCGTCCATACTCGATTCCTTCGATGCAACCGAGAATGGTACGGTATCGTTCTATGGGAGGGAAGGTCGTTTCGTGCGCATCCGCGTCCTGGATTCACCGGAGGATCGT
>JAFVZR010000029.1 GCA_017508065.1 Candidatus Methanomethylophilaceae archaeon | reverse complement strand
GTCTCGCACTCGTAGGATTGATCGTGTTCATTCTGATCAAGAAAGGAGTGTTGTTCAAACGCTAAACAGGAGGTCCCAAGGACTTCCATCTTACCCGCCTCCGACCTTTCCCCTATCGAAATTCTCCCATTGGGTCGGAGGCATCCCATCCATACATATCGTTCCACCATCTGATGTAGGATACATCGACGGTCATGATCCTGTTCGGATGTGATTCTATATGGTGTGATACTCCTTTCCGAACATATCGACCGTACTGTCAGAGATAATGTCACTCCGATCCTTCGATATCGTCCAACATCCTCTTGGCACGCGGATTCCCGTTCTCCGCGGACAGTCTGTACAGTTCCATCGCAGTGTCCTTACATTCATCGGTTCCCCAACCGTTCATATAGCAGTTCGCCAGAAGGAACTGTGCGGTAGGGTGACCCCTCTTAGCGGCTTTGGACAACCATTTGACCGCCTTCTCGAAGGAGAGTTCCCCTCCGGTACCGTCGTAGTAGTATGATCCGATGGTGTACTGTGCTTCCACATCACCGCGTTCGGCCAATCTCTCGTACCATTTGGCGGCTTCAGGCATGTATTCGTCGGTCACATCCTTTGTGGAATAGTGGATGGCGAGATTGTATTGCGCATCCATATCCCCCTGTTCTGCCGCCATCGTGTACCACTTGATGGATTCCTCCTCGGACCTTTCCACACCTCTACCGATGTCGTAGTTGTATCCGAGTATGCACTGGGCTTTGGCATCCCCTTGTTCGGCGGCACGTCTGTACCATACGTTCGCCATCTCATAGGACCTCTCCACACCTTCTCCGTGGAAATAACAATTCGCCATGCGCATCTGTGATTTGATGTCGCCCTGTTCCGCCGCTTTTCTGACCCATTCCACTGCGGACTCCATGGATTGTTCCACTCCTTGTCCGGTCGCGTAGCAGACGCCCACATCATGTTGCGCTTCGGGGACGCCCTGTTCCGCTGCCGACATGAGCCATCTGAACGCATCGTCCATGGACCTCGGTACGCCCTCACCCTCTATGTGAAGGACCCCCATCCTGTATTGGGCCCTAGGATGTCCCAGCTCCGCGGCCTTACCGATCCATTCTGCTGCATCCTTCAGTGATCTCTCCACACCCTGTCCTGCGCCGTACGCTATCCCGAGCATGTACATCGAATCCGGATCTTCGGATTCGGCTTTTGAGAGTAGTGTGTCGAAGATCATCTTGGATGTCTTCTTTCCTATGGATCTGATGAAGTCTTCTGGGTTGGTGGTACCTTCTTCGGTCATCTGAGTGCCTCCATGATGCTTGTCGATGTAGTGGTAGATATACCCTATGCAGAAATGGGTGGTGTGGCGACATGGATGGATCCCGTATACTTGGATGTCATATCATATCTGGGTGATGTTCCAGGTATCTGCGATCGTCGACATATTGTTCACACGATCATGGGTGGGATACGTTCAAGGGATTCGCTGATCCTCTTGATCTTAACGCTGATGTTGGAGGAATAGGATATGAGCACAGAGGTTAGGTATAGCATGCTATATTAATTGCCCACGATGATTTTGTGGGACATTGTGTCAATCCAATGCTTCCCTGCATCTCCCCTCTTCTACATGCCTTTCTATACGGTACGCGAGTCTTCCGGGTAGACCGTCGGACCATTCGATGAGGGCGCTGTCGCTCTCCTTCAATGCGGAAGCTATCGCAAGGAGCATGTTCTTGGCATCCTCCACCCTGTTTAGGTCCAGCATCTCCGTGATTTCCGACTTGAATCTGTCAAGGATCTCCCATATCATCTCGTTGGCGATTAGTCCCGGATCGCGACCGCTCGTGTCGGATTCCAGATTGAAGAGGAGCATCTCCTCGTCCATCTCTAGGTCGCAGAGTACGCGTTGTCTGTAGGATTCCTGATCGATGAATGGGTGGTCTGGGTATATGGGCATAGGGTGCGTATCGTTGCGGCGGTTCATATCGTCTCCGCCCTTCGTGTGGAGAACGGTACGGAATCGCGGTCGGTCGATTGTCTGACCAACGATGATATACTCATTCCCATTCCTCCGATCATGGAATGCCCCTCATGCAACCACGATTTCGGATTCTCGCCCTTCTCGATCTGTCCCAACTGCGGTACCATCGTACCATTGGATGAGGAGAGGGAGTGAACCGTCGAAGGGCCCGTACCTCCGATCCCGAATATCTATGCATGTAGGGTTCGAGGTATGCGGGCTCTAATGTCCGAGAGGATCCCAATCGATCCGTGGGACCGTCGGATCATCCATTTTGATGGCTGTTCGACGTTTCGTGTGGGTAACGTCGAAAGTGCTCGCAGTCGTTTCTGACTGTTCGCTGATTCAGTCTGTTTCATGTCGGACCAGGCCTTGCTGCCCCAAGGCCACGACTTAGGATATTCTTCGCTGCGTTGACGTCCCTATCCAATCTTAGATTGCAATGGGGACATTCGTGTATACGGACACTCAGGTCCTTCCTGACCATATGTCCGCATCCGGAGCAAAGATTGGATGTGTTACGT
>JAFVZR010000028.1 GCA_017508065.1 Candidatus Methanomethylophilaceae archaeon | reverse complement strand
CTTGAAAGGGATAAAGGGCCTACAAGATGCATGTCGGTTGACTGGAAATGACCGTTCTACGGGAAATCATCGACCAAATCATGCAAAAGAATCAAAGGAGAATGAAATATGGCAGATTGGGAGATGAAAGAGATCAGGGAGCTCAAGATCGGAAGGTACGTCAACATCGACGAGGAGCCCTGTAAGATCATTTCGATCAGCACATCCAAGCCCGGAAAACACGGATCCGCAAAGGCAAACATCGAGGCAGCAAGCATCTTCACCGGTGCAAAGAAGTCCCTCGTCGGACCCGTCAGCACCAAGGTCCAGGTTCCCCTCATCGACAAGAGGAAGGCACAGGTCCTTTCCGTCCAGGGAGACGAAGTCCAGATCATGGACCTCGAGACCTACGAGAACATCACCATGGCAATCAACGAGGACCACGAGTGCTCCCTCGAACCCGGAGCAGAGATCATGTACCTCATCGCCATGGACAGATACAAACTGATGTAAGGTGGGCAACAATGCCTAACGGAATCTCATTCGCAGACGCTGAATCCACATACAACGACGCAGACATCTGCATCTATGGGGTTCCGTACGACCATACATCTTGTTTTAGAGCAGGCGCGCGTGAGGGCCCTTCGGCCATCCGCCGCTGCTCATACAATTTTGAAAGGACCCATTTCGAACATGGGCCCCTTCCCGAACTCAACGTATTCGACTATGGAGACTGTGACGACTTCATCCTACCTGAGGATATGATCGACGAGGTCAAGTTCGCCATGTCCCCCGCGATCAACGACGGTAAGTTCACCATCGCCATCGGCGGAGAGCACTCCATCAACATCCCTATCGTACAGTTGTTCGAGGAGAAAAGCATAGCTTTGATCTCCATCGACGCACACCTCGACGGAAGGGACGAGTACATGGGTTCAATGAACAGCCATGCCTGCATCACCGGGCGTGCAGCGGATCACCTCGGAATCGACAATGTCTACGCATTGGGCATGAGGTCCATCTCCGAAGAGGAACTCGAAGCGGACGAAGTGATCCCCTATATCAGCGCATACGATATCCACGAGAACGGAATGGAATGGGCCGTACGCAAGGCACTCGATTCCGTGAAGGCGGACAAAATCTACCTGACCATCGACATCGATGGAATCGATCCCGCATACGCACCTGGTACAGGAACACCTGAACCTTTCGGACTTCACCCCTACGACGTGAAGAAAACGATCAATATGATCGGGGACAGACTCGTTGGATTCGACATATGTGAGGTCTGCCCACCTGCTGACCCTACCGGTGCGACGCCTGTTCTTGCGGCCAGACTCATAAAGGAAGTCATGGCAGTATACGCGAAGAACCTCAAGTGCTGAAATCCACTGTATAATGTGCCAAACAGCGTAAGCTATCCGGATGAAAAAGAGGGGCATGATGCCCCCAATGAGTTTCAAAGACCGTTCATGAAGTCATCGGCCACTTTCTCGAACTGTGCAGCCCTTTGTTTGGAAAGGCCCTCATCCTTGGATTCCGAATAGATCCTGAAGATGGGTTCGGTACCGGATGGCCTGAGCAGGACCCAACCGCCATCGTCGAAGATGATCTTGAGCCCATCCGTGGTGTCTACCTCGTTACCCTCGGAGAATGTCTCCTTCATGTACTCGATGAGACTCTCTTTCCTGTTGTTGGGACATTCGATCTTCCTCTTATCCACATGATACACAGGAAGCTCCTCGACCTGGTTGTAGAGAGAACCGTATTTGGCAATACCTTCAAGGATCTTCGCGATGGACATCGCACCATCCCTGCAGTACTGATGATCGGCAAAGATCAGACCGCCATTCTCCTCTCCACCGAAGACCGCACCTTCCTTCATCATGCGCCTCGCGACGACGGGAGAACCAACGGCGGTGTAGATGAGCGATCCGCCGGCATCCTTGACGACCTCCTCGACCATGGAGGACGAACTCACAGGTGTGACCACCTGTCCACCTCCGAGATCCCTGACGATGGTCTTAGCGACGATCGCAAGGCTCTTGTCACCAGGCATGTAATATCCTTTCTTCCCCTTGCGTGCGACGAACACGGCACGATCAGCATCCCCGTCATGAGCGATTCCGACATCGGCCTTCACAGACCCGGTGAGTGCTATGAGGTCTGCGAGATTGTCCTCGGTGGGCTCACTGGGGTGTCCGGGGAACTCACCCTGTGCATCGGCGTTGAGCGTGATCGCCCTGACACCGAGCTTCTTCATCATCATGGGAGTAGTACGGTATGCGGCACCGTTGGCACAGTCGACAACCGCTGTGAGCTTGGCCTTCTTGATGAGGTCAACGTCGACATGGGAGATCACGGCATCGATATACTCCTCATCCGCACCCTCATATGTCTCGAGGACTCCGATCTCGTTCCAGGGCATGGTGCTGATCTTTCCTGCGTAGAGGATCTCGATCTTCTCCTCCTTCTCACGTGGCATCTCCGTACCGTCGAAATCGATACATTTGATACCGTTGAACTCGGGAGGATTGTGCGATGCGGTGATCATGACTCCACCGACAATCTTGTCGCTGGTCTTGATATGGTACTGGATCGCAGGGGTGGGCAATATACCCAGATCGCGAACGTCACAACCGACGGACATCAATCCGGCGCAGACCGCGGATTTGATCATGTCCCCAGAGACACGGGTATCGGTAGCGATCGCCACCTTTCCGCCGAAGAACTTTCCGATTGCCTTTCCCATCTGAAGTGCCAGATCGGTATTCATATCGTCATTGACGACACCTCTGACACCGTTAGTTCCGAACATTCTCTGAGCCATGAACTAAGTCTCCTAAAGACGTGCGACAGATCACACGCTAGCTATATGGGTCATATAGAAAGTGAGGGTATTAAAAGGAACCCCTCCAACAAAGGAGGGGTGTTGTCCCATCACTGGGCGTTGGGTTTGAGATCCCTGATGACCTTACCGAAGTTGATCAGATGGTCTGCGACCCTCTCGGTATCGGATGCAAGAGCCAGATACTTCGCACCGACATCGAGGGTACAGATTCCGTCATTGAGCCTCTGGATATGGTTGACGGCCATCTCGCTGGTGAACACATCGATCTGTTCCTCGATGTCATAGGCGATCTCGAGAGAACGACGGTCCTTGTTGCTGTATGCGAGGAGGATCTTGTCGTAAAGGTCCTCGACCATCTGTTCCACCTTGACGATCTCCTCCAAAGCAATTGAAGAGAATCCCTCTCCGGTATCCTTCATCTTGACAGCATACTCCACTATGTTCTCTGCATAGTCCCCGATACGCTCCAGATCGGTGACGGACTTGTATGCGGTGGATACGTAGATGGAATCCGATGACGAGAGTGGTTGGTTGGACAGCTTTACCAGGAAGCGTGCGACCTCCTTGTTGAGGTAGTCGATCTTCTCCTCGTTGAGCTTGAAATCGTCCAATCTGTCGAAGTTCATCGTCTGGATCATGGTGTAGGAAAGTCTGAAGTTCTCCATGGCAAGACGGGACATGTTGATGATCTCGTTCTTTACCTGCTCTACAGCGATGGCAGGTGTCCTGAGCATGAGATCGTTGACATAGTAGAGGTGGGGCACGGAATCGTCCGTAACCGTCTCCACATGTTTGTCAGGCAATATCCTCGTGACTATACCGATCAGCTTATCGGTCAACGGCAACATGATGAGAACGACAGTACAGTTGAAGAATGTGTGGAACATGGCCAGCTGGACCGCACCCATTCCGGGGAACGCTGCCTCGAAGAACGTGGAGTAATAGATTCCGAACGGCTTCATAATGTATCCGACGATGACGAACAGTACCGTACCGAACGTGTTGAACAGAAGGTGGATCAACGCGGTCCTCTTCGCATTGAGACCGCTCGTGAATCCGGCGATGATCGCTACGATACAGGAACCGATGTTCGAACCGAGTGTGATATAGATACCCTGCTCCAGGGAGATCAATCCTTCTGCTACCATGACGACGGCAAGACCTGTGACGACCGAGGAACTCTGAACGATGGCAGTCAGTATGACTCCAACGATGACCAGGAGGATCACGTTGTTGATGCTTGCAAGAAGCTCCTTGACCTCGGGCAGTTCCGCGAACCCTTCCATGGAATCGGACATGAGGGAGAGTCCGACGAACAGGAGACCGAAACCTGCGATGATGCCTCCAACCTTCTTGTACTTGTCAGTCTTGGCGAAAAGACTCATGAACGCGCCGATTCCGGCGAATGCGGAGAAGATGGAAGTCATCGAGATGGAGCTACCGAAAGAACCCAGCGCAACGATTTGCGCGGTAATGGTCGTACCGATGTTGGCACCGTATATGATGGATGCCGCCAGAGGCAAGGACATGATTCCTGCGTTGACGAATCCTATGACAAGAACAGTCGTAGCACCGGAACTTTGGATGGCTGCCGTGGATACGGCACCGATCCCTACTCCGCGAATCTTGCTCTTAGAAGCCTTCGAGAACATGGCCCTCAGCTTGGAACTGCTGATGGATTCCAGGTTCGAACTTAGCATATTACAAGATATCAGGAAGACTCCGATTCCTGCGGCGAGCATCAAGAGGGCAGTCATAATCATGGTGCTGTCCATTATATCAGATTCCTACATTTTTGGCATACAGCCTAGTCTGTAGGGTGCATCTGACTCTAAACAAATAAAGTGTTCGACAGCGCCCAGCCAGCATGGCTCGAAAACGATACTGGACAACGGATAAAGCGGACCGCTGCCATGACGAAATGTGAAGGATGGAGGACGTGACGACACGCCCTCGCATCCTAAAAAGGATTCAAAGTACTGCGATGCTAACGACGTTGTTTCCGCGAAGGATGACGGTGCCGAGGCGCCTCTCCTCCTGTGCTGCGGTGACCTCGGTGGTCTCGTCGAGGGACATGTTCATGTACTCGTCGAACTCCAACAGCTTTCCTTCAAGGACCCTTCCATCCTTAAGGAGGAGGGAGATGCGCTTGTTTACGGACTTCTCGAGTACTGTGAGTGGCATAATCATGATTATCGACTCCGATTAGTTACGATACCATATTTAACCTTTGAGAAAGGGGACAATGCCAGCAATGAACCATGCTGGCACATTACCCATCAGGCCTGCTCGTCCATCCATCTGCGGATGTCCTTCTTGTTGGTTGCCTCCACTCCGAAGTACTCCATGAACCTCTTGGTGGTGGTGAGTTCCTTGGTCTGACCGACCTTCCTCGCACCAACGAGACCTTTCTCCACGAGGACTGGGACATCATCGTAGACTCTGGATCCGAGGGTCTTGAAGAGTTCGGACTGCAGGATAGGTTGGTTGTATGCGATGGCGGAAAGGGTCTTCATCATTCCAGGGGTGAGCTCCGCAGTGGTGAACTTGTCGGTGTAACCCATGTATTCGTCCCTGAGCATCATGACATAATCGGAACCGATCTTGGAGACCTTGATCGCAGAGCTCCTGCGCTCATACTCGTCGGCAAGCCTCTCCAGGAGAGTCTTCACCTTCTCCTCCTCGAGTCCTGTCCTCTCCGCTATGTCCTTGACCCTCAAGGGGCCGGATGCGGAGAACAATGCCGCCTCGACCGCACCCTTGGCGTTCATCACATCACCGCCTTGGGTGTGACGATACCGTCCTGGGGCAGTGCCTCTATGGACCCTGTGGCCCAATCCATCTTGATCTCGATGTAGATCGTTCCGTACGGGAGCTCGTCCTGCCAGATGTTGATCTTGCCGTCCCTGACAAGATGCAGGACGGAAACGAAACGGGTGATGTTCTCCATCCTGTCATCGGTGAGGAGGTCGGAAAGTGGAATGGTGCCGGTGCCGAGCTTCTGGATGAGTTCCCAGACCCTGGCGATGTCCTTCTCGTCATCCTCCTCGTGAGCCTTGTTCTCGAACTTCTTGGGAGCCTTCGCCCTGAGCTCCTGGCGGACCCTCTCCCTCTCCTGGGCGATGGCTGCCTGCTCACGGGCCTCCTCGAATGCGTCGAGGAGCTCCAACATGGTAACGGGCCTGACGGGGAACCTGTACTGAGCCTCCCTGAATGCGATCTTTGGAACAGGGAGGGGCTCGAACTCGAAATCGAATGTTCCACCATCATCCTCGATCTCGTAGGCGTCCTCTTCGAAGACAGGGATCTCTCCGCTTGCAACGGTGGCATCGGACTGCATCCTGAGGACCTTCCATGCCATGAGAACGAGCTTACCGGCGACGATCATGTCGAACATATTGTTCTTGACCTTCTCCCTGTAGAGCTTGGCGAACACACGGATGTCGATCTCCCAGGGATCCAGACCGTGCTCGAGGACAAGACTGAACACGGACCTTATGGACTCGTCCTCGGGATCCTGAAGTTTCTCACCATCGGTGTCGTTCTCCAGGATCTGCATGTACCTGTCGATCCTCTCGGATCCCTCGTTGTCGTCGATAAGTGCCTTGTGGAACAGGAGGTGTTGCGTTATCGCCTCGTTGTTCATATCGATGTTCTCCCCATCCATCTACTCATTCCCCCTCTTTATTCTCGGCGTTAGCCTTAGCAGCTTCTTCCTCATATTTGGACACTTCCTCCAAATCGGGCTGCATGATTACCTTACTGAGTCCGCTGGGCATCCTCGCGACACCGATGAGGTGCTGTGCGAGGGCCAAGGTGACCTTCCTCAATGATACCTGGATGAACTGTGCTTTCGCGGAGCTCTCCCTGACACGCTTGGCGACCATCTCGGCGTTGACGGAATCCAGGAACATGTCGACCTCGTCCAACACGTAGAACGGTGAGGGCTGGTGTTCCTGAATGGCGAAGATGAATGCCAATGCGGTGAGGGACTTCTCTCCTCCGGAAAGGGCCTCCAACCTCAGAAGCTTACCATTCTTGGGCTTGGCGTTGATGAGAAGTCCTCCGGAGAATGGGTCGTCCTCGTTCTCCAACTTCATGAATGCCTCCCCTCCTCCGGAAAGCTCTGCGTAGATGGACCTGAAGTTCACGTCGATTCCGTCATACGTCTTCATGAAGAGACCTTTCTTCTGTTCACCAAGGGTGTCCATGAGTTCGTTGAGGTCCTTGATGCGGACCTTGAGCTGGTTGGATTCGTCCTCGAGCACATCATACCTTGCCTTTGTGGCGTTGTGATCCTCGATGGCACGGAGGTTGACGTTTCCGAGCTTGGAAAGGTCATCCTCACAGTTCCTGATGGTACGTTTGAGCTCATTCTCGGACGGAAGAGGTGTCTCGACTTCGAATGTGATTGTCTGCGTCTCCGTGACGAGTGCCTCCACCTCCTTGCCCAGGTTCTCGATAGTGGTGCTGAGGTTCTCGACGAGATACTGCTTGGCATCCCTGTTATCCAGGAGCTTGGTCTTCTCGCCCTCCGCCTTCGTCTTATCGACGAGGAGCTGCGACTTCCTCTCGTTGAGATCGGTGATCTTCTCGTCCATCTCGGCCTTGATCTTCTCGAGCGATACCTTGTCGATGGTCTTCCTTTCGATGGTGGCCTTGCTACCGTTGATCTTGTCATTGTTGGATTCGATCCTCTCGACATAGGTCACGGTGGCCTTGGCCATCATCGCCTTTGCGTTCTCGTGACTTGAACGGTCGGAAGCGAGTTCCGCGTTCTTCGCTACGAGGTTGTTGACCTCCATGTTGAGGTTGTACACGTTGGTACGTGCCTGGTCCAATGCCTCGCTGAGTTCGGCGGGAGCGATCTCTGTGATCTTCTCCCTGATCTGTGCCCTCTCGGACCTCATGGATTCCAATTCTGCGACACAAGCGGAGAGCTCGTTCGCGTTCTCCATCTCCATGGACTCGATCTGGGAGAGGACGGACCTGTTGTTCCTCTGTGCCTCCTCCTGACGACCTTTCTCCTCGAGAAGGACCTTGATCTGTGACTCCAGCCTTCCGATCTTACCCTGGACGTCCGCATTGCCCTTGTTAGCGTCCATCAGTTGGTCCTCGAGCGTCCTGAGTCCGGAACGTACGTCCCTGATCTGTGCCCTGAGGCTTTCGAGTGAAGCGGATACGGCACGGTATTCTGCGGCGACCTCGTCCAACTTTCCCTGAGAGGTCGCACCGAACTTGAGTGCGTTCTTGGCGACGGAACCTCCGACCATGGCACCGGATGCCTCGAGGAGTTCACCGTCCATGGTGACCAACCTCACTCCGCCCATGATCCTCCTTGCATCGGTGAGCGTACGACAGACGAGTGTGTCCGCGAACACGTACCAGAATGCGGAACGGTACATCTCATCGAAATCGAGGAGGTCGATGGCGTATCCCTCGGTGTCCTTGGCGACCATGATGGCCTTGGCACGGGGCTTTCCGTCCATCATCTTGTTGAGCGGGAGGAAAGTGGCACGACCGAGGTTCTCCCTCTTGATGACCGCCATCGCGTCTGCTGCGACCTGATCGTCATCGACGATGATCGCCTGCATCTTGTTTCCTGCTGCGATAGATAATGCGGTCTCGTACTCCTTATCGACGGAAGCGAGTTCCATGACGGTACCGTGGATGCCCTTGAGTGCACCGGTGTCCCTGAGCTCGAGGATGCGTGTGACGGCTGCGGAACCGCGGATGGCGTCCGTGACCTTCTTCTCGGCCTTCAGATGGAGGTATTCCTGATTGATCCTGGATGCCGCTGCGACGAGTTCGGACTCCTTGGTCTCCAACTCCCTCTCCTTGGTCTTCTCGGCGGTGATCCTCTCGCGGATGGCGTCGGCACCGTTGTCCTTGAGCTCCTTCCTGATCTCTGCGAGGGAGAACTCCGCGTCCTTGATGTTGAACTGTGTGTCCTTGACAGCCTCTTCGGATGCAGCGAGACTGCGGGAGATCTCCTCCTTCCTGGTAGCGAAAGAGGTGGCTGCGGACCTGAGGTCGGCCTCCTTCTCCTCGGCACGGTCGATACGGGGCTCCAATGCGGCGAGCCTCTCCTGAAGTCCCTTGAGCGCTCCACCCTTGGCGGACAGCTCCTCCTGGATCCTGGCGACCTTCTCTGCCTCTGCATCCCTCTCGGAGGATTTCTCTGAAATGATGATGGAATTGTTGTCGATCTCCGCGGTGAGTGACGCGATCACCTTGTTGGTCTCGATCGTGTCCTCCTCGTTCTGCTTGATGCTGCTCGCATGCTCCTCGTTCTCGGCCTCCATGCGCTCGATCCTGTCGGAGAGGTTCGCGATGTCGACGGACAGTTGGAGGATGTCGTCGGAGATCTTCTTGTATTCGGAGCCCGCCCTTTCGATGATGTCGGCCTCGACCTCGTTGATCTCGTTGGTGAGGTTGTCGATGGTCTGTGCCTTCGCTATGAGGTCCTGCTTGATGGCGTCGAGTGCCTGCATGGCCTCGACCCTGTTCCTCTCGGAACCTGCGAGCTCGTTACGACGGTCCTCGAGGTTCCTGAACACCATCTGTGCCTTGGACATCTTGAGACGGTCCTGGATGGTCAGGTACTTGGTGGCCGCCTCCATGTCCTTCTTGAGCGCGTCGATCTGACGGGTCAACTCGTCGAGGATGAAGGAGATGCGGTCCAGGTTTTCCGTGGCCACAGCCCTCTCGGCCTGAGCACGGGATATGTCTGCATCGTAACTTGCGATACCGGAGATGCTGTCGAGAACGCGCCTCCTCTCGATACCACCCATCTGGACGATCCTTGTGACGTCACCCTGCTGGACCAGATTGTAACCGTCTGCGCTGATCCTTGCCTTGGAGAGGAGGTTCTCAAACTCGGTGAGTGTGGACTTCTGGTCGTTAATGAAGAAATGAGAGGTGTAGTCCTCGCCGTTGGCGGACATCTTGACGTAACGGGTCAACCTCACGGTCGTATCGTTCCATGGGAGGATCCCATCGGAATTGTCGAACACCAATGAGACCTTGGTGTACTGCGCCTTCTTACCGGTCTTTCCTCCATCGAAGATGAGGTCGGTAAGTTTTCCGGCCCTGATCGCCTTGGAACTCTTCGGACCAAGAACGAAGAGGATAGCGTCGGTGATGTTCGATTTACCGGATCCGTTGGGTCCGGTGACTGCCATATATCCCTCCATCAGAGGAATGGTCATCTTTCCTCCGAATGACTTAAAGTTCTCCAACTCAACCTGCTTCAAATACATCAAACATTCCCCCATCGGGGGACGAAATAGGCCGTAGCCTGGTTTGCATCCCATGCCCTAACGGGCATGCACCCTATCGGATTATTGTTATTTAAAGACGTGCGCGTACCCGTGCAGGCGTGCGTATACGCGTTATAGGGCGCACGCGACTATAACTCTAACTCTGGCACATTTGCAGATTCTATCACGGAAAGGATGTCGATGACCGAGTTGCAGACGAATGTCGGTTTGATCGGGGACTCGGCGATGTCCTTTTCTGTGGTCTCTCCGGAGAGGACCGCGACGGACACGACCCCCGCATCGACGGCCATCCTGATATCGGTATAGAGACGATCCCCGACCATGACTATGTCGTCGATATCGCAGTCCATCTCGGATGCCGCCATCTCCAGCATGGAACGATTGGGCTTACCGATGACGATCGCAGAAGTGCCAGACATCTGTTCGAACATCCTGATGAACGGCCCGATGTCAATGTCGTACCCATCCTCCGTCGGACATAGGTCGTCCGGATGCGTGGCTATGAAGGTCTTGCCCCTCTTGAGAAGGTTGTAAGCACGGTTGATCTTGTCATAGGTGATCGTGCGGTCGAATGCCAGAAGAACGATATCTGGGTCATCCTCATCGACGGAGATGCCTGCCTCCTTGACCTCCTCGACGAAACCTGGGACACCTATCGGATACACGGATTTGCCCGGATGGTTCTTGAGAATGTACCTGATGGTTGCCACCGTGGAGGTGAGAACGGACGATGGTTCCACATCGAAACCTAACCTCTTCAATCTGGCACTATATGCATCCCTTCTATTGGACGAATTGTTGGTGAGGAACCTGTACTTGATCCCTCTCCTGTTCAATTCGGAAATGAACTCCACTGCACCCGGTATGGCCTTCTCGCCCAGATACACGGTACCATCCATATCGAGTACGAAACACTTCATAGGTATGACCTCACGATGGCCATGGCATCCGCCAGTGCGGATCTGGCACTCTTGTTGTATATGCATGCGGCAGGATGATACGTGGGGAGGAATTCGACCTCCGTCCCGCCTACGTTAAGTTTGATGACCTTGTTCACGATGTCCGACATCTTCCCATCATACCCTATCAGATCGCGGATCGCGGACTTGCCCAACCCCACCACCAAAGAACGACCTGACAATTCTGATTCGAG
>JAFVZR010000027.1 GCA_017508065.1 Candidatus Methanomethylophilaceae archaeon | reverse complement strand
GTATGGCCCTCTGGTTATCCGAGCCTCACGACCATCACTGTGCCCGATGGGAATGAGCATTTCGTAACGGTGGACGGAATCCTCTACAACGAGGAGAAGACGATGTTGTTGTACTATCCTGCCGGAAGGACTGCGACCTCTTTCACCGTCCCTGATACCGTCGTTACGATCGCCTATTGTTCGATGCAGGATTGTCAGTATCTTGAGAACATCGTGATCCCCGATTCCGTCAAGACAATCGAGGTCGGAGCACTGCAGGGTTGTAAGAAGCTCAAGACCGTCACCATCGGTACAGGATTGAAGGATGTGAAAGGAGCAGCATTCAATGATTCCGATGCGATCGAATCCATCACGATGTACATACCCGACGAGGGTAGGTTCTTCAAGATCGATCCGGACCAGATGGAATTGTGGGCGGATCCCGGAATCATAATGGCCAGCAACTCCACGAATCCTGTGAGGATCGAGTACACCTATTGGGGACTGGACGAGGACTATGGTGTCGTGTACACCGTCGCACCCGATACGTACATCATCGAGTTCGATCCCAATGGCGGAAATGGAAACATGATGCCTTTCTTCATGGAGATCGGTGTGCCCGATGATCTACCTAAGAACACATTCTCCCGTTCCTGTTATGAATTCAGAGAATGGAACACGATGGCCAACGGAAGGGGTACACCGTACCAGGATCAGCAACAGGTGGTGGACCTCACCACCGTAGTCGGCGGTACCGTTAAATTGTACGCTCAGTGGGATCTCGCCGAGTACGAGGTGACGTTCGATGCGAATGGTGGTTTCGGAGAGATGGGCAGTCAGATCCTGAGATGCTATCTTTCCACGCCTCTCAATGAGAACACCTATGCCTACGATTCGAAGACATTCGCATTCTGGAACACCGATCCGAACGGAAACGGTATCACCTATTCCGACAAGGAGTACATCATCGAACCGATCAACGGAGGAAACGATGTCACACTGTACGCTCAGTGGGTCGACAACAACATGTATTCCGTGATCTTCGTGAATCATGATGGATGGCCCTATCAGTCCGAGACATTGCAGCTCGGTGCTGTGATCGAGGCTCCTGAGACCGATCCCACCATGTCCGGCGGTGCAAACTACACCTACACGTTCCATGAATGGACAGGATATCAGCCGGGTATGACCGTTACCGGTAACCACATATTCTTCCCGGTATTCATCATGACCCCGATCGTCATCGATGAACCCGAAGGTGATACCGTGGAGATCGGAACCAATCAGGACATCGTCGATATTGGAAACATCATCATGGATATCGAGGGCATGTTCGATGACGGTTCCATCCAGATTGTTGATCTTGGATTCGGTAATGGTTCCATTGAAATAGGTTCCGATGCCTTTGCAAGCATAGGGGTATCCGACACCACAGCAGGAATCGTCGAGGTCCCGACCTCTTCCGTTCCAGATAACATGGCATCGAAGGTAGGGGGCCGTCCCGTCTATGATGTGTTCGTCGGAGGAATCCACGAGTTCGGAGGAGACCTCACAATCTCCTTCACGTACTACCTCCAGGCGGGCGAGAGTGGGGACAAGCTCAGTGTCTGGCACTTCGATGACAATGGAAACTATGTCTCGGAGGAGTGCACGTATGACGAACTGACGCACACGGTCACGTTCACCACCGACAACCTGTCCTACTTCGCCATCATGTACGATGTCGATCCTGATGACGGCGGATTCCCTGTCTGGGCGATCGTTCTGATCGTCGTCGCCGTTGTAGCGGTAGCAGGCGGTATCGGAGTATTCGTCTTCCTCAAGAAGAAGAACTGAGGATTCGACCATCTATCTCAAACGACTTCCAAACCATTTTCATCATATTTTGCTGAACCCGATCGAATTTGGTCGGATGTCCGTTATATCCGTTATCGGAACCACGGTTTCCTTTGTCCGTACCATTCGATTGTTAGTCCGTTCGGGCCTTATCAACTTCCATACGGATGGGACTTTGCCGAAAGGTAGGAACCATCAAGATGTGTATGGCAGCGACATATGGGAAGAAGGATCACTTCTTCGGACGCAATTTGGATTACGAGGTGTCCTATGGACAGAAGGTCGTTGTGACACCACGTGATTATGAATTCAGATACAGGAACGGTATTTTGGACAGAGGGCATTATGCCATCATAGGTATGGCGATGGTATCGGATGGGTATCCGTTGTACTTCGATGCGATGAACGACAAGGGGTTGGGGATCGCAGGTTTGAACTTCCCGGGCAATGCGATGTACAACGACAGAATGAAGGATAAGGACAACATCGCCTCCTTCGAATTCATCCCATGGGTGCTTGGAAGGTGCAAGGACGTAGGCGAGGCCAAGAGGTTGGTGGCACATACGAACATCACCAACGAGACGTTCTCCAAGGACCTCCCTTCATCACCGTTGCATTGGATGATCGCCGACAAGAACGGATCCATCGTTGTCGAGCAGACGAAATCAGGTATGAAGGTCTACGACAACCATGTCGGAGTGATGACCAACAATCCGAAGTTCCCGTATCACATGTACAATCTAGCCAACTATATGGGGCTGACAGCCAAGGTACAGGAGAACAGGATGTGTCCCGATGTGGAATTGGCACATTATAGCAGGGGTATGGGTGCCATCGGACTTCCCGGTGACCTGTCATCCACATCCAGATTCGTGAGGGCTGTGTTCACCAAGATGAACTCAGTGGCCGACGGTAATGAGTGCGGTGAACTGACCCAGTTCTTCCACATCATGGATTCGGTCAAACAGGTCAGGGGATGTTGTGACCTGGGTCATGGTAGGTATGAGATGACCCAGTATACATCGTGCTGCGACCTTGACAACGGAGTCTATTACTACAGGACGTATTGTAACAGTCAGATCTGCGGTGTGGACATGCATCATGTGAATCTGGACTCGGAGGGGCTGCGTGAATATCCTCTGATAGAGGGACAGCACATCAAGATGCAGAACTGATCCTCCGTCTTTCCATCGGATGGTGGGTTGTATGGATACACACCATCCGTCTTCTATCGAGGTGTGTCCCACCCACATCTCCCCCCTTATTCATCCCAGATTCCCTATTTTATCGATAGAGTATTTACATCAGTACCGCCATATATGTCCGGAGAGAGAATATGGCATTGATCGCATGTAGATGTCCACACTGTGGTGGCGAAGTCAATATGGATGAGAATCTGGAATCCGGATTCTGCGTCTATTGTGGCAACAAGGTCATCAACGATAACGTATCCAAGGTCAAGGTTTCAGTGGACCGTTCGTCCGAAGTCGTCAACACTCTGATGTTGGCCAAGAGCTATCTTTACGACAAGGATCTGATCACAGCCCAGAACCTTCTGAGTAAGGTGATGACGATTGACTCTGCCAATTCGGATGTTTGGTACATGGATGCGGTTCTCGATTCCAGGAACAGGAAGAGGGATCTCGAGCGTGCAAAACAGTTCGGATCGCTAGGGATCTTCACTTTCAAGGATTACAATGAATACAAGCGCCTCGTGTTCTCCGAGAGGGGAAAGATCGCATATCTCTGCCTGTTCACATTCGGATTCATGGGGATTTTTGCAACAATACCCATCTCCATCATATTCGGTATCTACTGGCTCATACCCACGGTGATCGGTGCGGTGGCCATCATAGCATTGGTGATATTCCTTATCCTCCGTAAGAGCGGAGGCCCGTCCATAGATCCCGCACTCGAGGAGGCACACAGGGCCGCCAAATCGCAGATCGGGTTGGACGATGAGAACAGGTAGACCAATGACCCAGATTTCCAGTATTGGAATCGCAAGAGGGATATAACCGAATAGGGATTGGATGTCGATGAACAAGTATCTGCAGCTGTTCAGGACCGGAAACGCCGTGATGGGCGCAGTGGGTGTGTTGGTGGCATGTTTCATGGCCGCCGGCACGGACATCCTCTCACACTGGACGAACCTCCTCCTGTCAGTTGTGATCGTGTTCTCGTTCATCGCAGGAGGGAACTCCCTCAACGATTACATCGATGCAGACATCGATGTTACCGCACATCCGGAACGTCCCATACCGTCCGGAAGGATGTCGCGTAAGCAGGCCAAGGACATAGGCATGTTCATGCTGGCGCTTTCCATAATGGTGTCCTTGTTCACATTCGATGTCGCATGCATCCTCATCGTCATGCTCGCTGTGTTCATGATGGTGTCTTACGAGTTGTACCTCAAACAGAGGGGATTCATCGGTAACGTCACCATAGCGGTGATGACCGGTATGCTGTTCCTCCTAGGGGGTACAGTCGTAGGTGATGTGACTGCCAACATCGTCATAGCATCGATGGCCATGTTGGTGTCGATCGGAAGGGAGATCTCCAAGGACATCGAGGATAAGGAGAGCGACGAGGGTGACAGGTTGACACTCCCCATGAGGATCGGTGACAGGAATGCCGCCATCATAGCATCCGTTTGCTACATCATCGGTCCTGTGCTGAGCGTACTACCCATCATTTGGGATGCATATTCGGTGCTGTACTATGCTGTGATCCTGGCGGATGTCGTGTTCCTGTACTGTGCGTTCATCGTGTTCTCCGATCCCAGGAAGGCACAGAGGTTCGCCAAGAAGGCGATGATCCTTGGATTGCTGTCATTCATACTCGGGGTCATCCCGATCTGAAGGTCGTAAAATGAGTGATGATGAGGAAACCTACCATATCGTTCCCAGCGAGGAGGAAGTACGCAGGGAAGCCGTCGGGAAGATAGTCGAATGTTCCATCCTGAAGGACAGGATCGCGGAGATGGAATCGGATATCGCCAATCTTCGTTATCTCCTGCAGTTGTTGGATGAGACCGCTCCAAGTAAGGATGCGGACGGTCGTGTGGATATCAGGCCTGTGTACAGGACCATAAGGTCGAAGATCATGGAGATCATGTGTCAACAGATGGACTTCGAACAGCGTATGGACTCGTTGCAGAAGGATATCGAGAGCACCGATGGCATGTCCAACATAAAGGTCGTAGTGAAGAGGTTGTGAACTTCCAACAGCCATCAAACGCCTATGTAGGAGGTAGTAAGACCGTCACCCCCTCTTCGATTATCCATCGGATCATCGAGGATGACGGTTTCAAACCTTAGCGTACACGATATGGTGCACTTGTTTTTTAAAACATTTTTCTCGGTTCGTCCTGGTCGACATCGTTCATTATGGACTCTATACGTTTGTACATGTCCACGACATCCTCACCTTTCTTGGTGAGGGTGATCTTGTAAACGGTCTGGGGGTGTTTCTCCTCCCTCACTTCGACGAGGTCTGCAGATTCCGCATCCTTAAGGAGGTTGGAAAGCGCGTTGGCGTTGCAGAATTTGAGGAGTTCTGTCTTCTTGATCTCGGACTTCTCACCGATATAGCTGAGGCACTTCACAGTATACCTGTTGTTCAGTAGTCTCTCTGTTTCAAGAGCTCTGGAGGACTTCTCTTTCAGCATGTTTATTCAATGTCATCAGTAGAATATAAACTATTGTATCTTATGTATTTGTTGAATGACAAATCTTAAGTAAAAAACCGAAAAAGTGGTTAAAAAGTTTGATGTCCGGATATCAGAGCGTCTTCAGTTTGAATGCGCTGTAGATGTCCAAGAGTCCACCGAGGAGGGTGATGGCTCCGATGACGATCATGACGATGTCAGCGGTATCGTTGAGGTTGAAGAGTGCTACGATTCCAACGACGAGGAATGCTGCTCCTACTGCGATAGGGATGATCCTCTCCTTGACCTCGAGTCCTGCCTTCAATCCACCGAGTGCGTTGGATGCACCGATGACGATCAGGCCGATCGCGAGGATGACCATCAGGATGTCGCTGACGAGGTTCGTCGCGATGACCATTGCGATACCCAATACGATCTGAATGACGCCCGATACGATCTCCGCGTTGTCCCCATATCTGATTCCGCCGAACACGTTGAGTGCTCCGCCGATGATGAGGAGGACACCGAAGATGATCAGGACGATATCGAGGGATTCCGCCTGGAAGATGATCATGAGCAATCCGATGAGTGCCATGACGACTCCAGTGACGAGGAAATCGCCCCAGCTCTTAACTTCCTGAGTTCCTGTCATGATATGACCTCTGAGACTCAAATCCGATTTTGGGTATATACGCGTGTTGTGGACTGATAACTGTCATGTAAGTCCGTGTCATGGATGGAACGATAGAAGGGGATGTGGAAGATGTTACGGGCTCCACGACGGTGGAGCCCGGATACGGACAACTCATGCGTGTCTTATGCCGCACCACTCATGGATGTCCCTGTCCGTGGTGAAGATGTCCTCCAAGGACAGTTCGTCCAACCTCTCGTGTCCTGTGATCCTGAGGAATGTGGAGATCTCCTCCGTCAGTACCTTCATGAAGTTGGCGACCCTCTGTGCACCGACATCGATATCGATCCTGGAGGTGAGTTCGGGATCATGGGTGGCGATGCCCATCGGACACCTTCCGGAATCGCAGATGCGGTACCTCTGACATCCGAGCGCCATCAACGGTGCGGATGCCATGGCCACGGCATCGGCACCCATCGCCAATGCCTTGAACACGTCTCCGGATGTCCTGAATCCTCCGGTCATGATGAGTTCCTGTTCCATACCGTGTTCGTCCATGTACTTGCGTGCACGTGCCAATGCGTATACCGTCGGAACGGACGTGTTGGCCTTGAGGAAAGCGGGTGACGAACCGGTCGCTCCACCCCTTCCGTCGATGGTGATGAAGTCGCAACCGGTTTTCGAAATGAATTCCAGGTCCTTCTCGATGTTACCTGCGGCGATCTTGATCCCGATCGGTTTTCCGCCCGTGGCCTCCCTCAGATAATCCACCAGGTATCCCATGTCCTCGGCGGTATCGATCCCAGGGTACCTGGACGGGGAGAGGATGTCCTCTCCGACGGGTTTGCCTCTGATCCTGGCGATCTCATCGGTCACCTTCTTTCCGGGAAGGTGACCTCCCATTCCGGGTTTGGTGGCCTGTCCCACCTTGATCTCCACTGCATCGCAACCTTGGAACACCTCCTCGGTACAGCTGTACCTGTTGGGGATGTACTCGAAGATGTACCTGTGTGCGGACGACATCTCCTCCGGCAGGACACCGCCCTCTCCGGAGCACATGGCGGTACCGACCATCGCGGAACCCTTGGACAACGCGACCTTGGCGGGCTTGGACAATGCTCCGAAACTCATGTGGGATACGAAGATCGGTGTGTCCAACCTCATCGGTACCTTGGCCTTCTTTCCAATGACCACGGACGTGTCCACAGGCTCGGATTTCTCCCTCGGCATCCTGTGCAGTTGTGCGCCTGCGATGAGGATGTCGTTGAACCCTTTCACGGGGAGTAGGGTATCCATCGCCTCTCCCGGGGATTCGCCTGAAACGGAGATCTCGTGGATGTAGTCCATCGGGCCGTCATCGTGTATGGCCAACGACTCGTCGTACGAGAGGTCCAATTCCTTCTTGGGTTCGTCCTTCTCCCATTCGGTCTGTACAGTGATGAATGCCGACTTGGGCGCCATGCATACGGGACATCTCCAACTCTCGGGGAGGGAGTCGAAGGGTGTGGTGGATTCGTCATATATGGTGGTACAAATCGCACATCTGTGGAAAGTCATGATATGTGATTGTTTTTCTGATATTAAGGTGTGGAGTGAGGTACTTACCGCCATTGTCATGGTGTATCTGCGCGATTCGTCCGTAAAGTTGGAGCTTGGCTTATCCCTATATACTCCGTAGTGTTCCATCATTTCATGACCAATCACTCTACCGTCATCGATCCGTCCCTGGAACAGTACAGGCCCAGGATCGACGATATGATGACCGCACCGTTCATCAACCACCTTGGAATCGAACTGGTGTCCGTGAAACCGACCGAGGTCAGGATGTCCATGAAGCTCAGGCCGGAGTTCATGAACAGCAACGGTGTGGGTCATGGGGGCGTCATATACACCATCGCGGACCATGCGGCCGCAGTCGCAGCCAATGTGGAATCCGATGCGGTCGGTCAGAACGGTAACATCACCTATCACCGTCCGTTGATATCCGACGAGATGGAGGTGGTGTCCACCAGGATCAACTCCTCCCGTTCCTTGGACATCCAGGACGTACGTGTGTATTCCGCAGGGAAGTTGATCGCTTCCGGTGTGTTCACCGCGTTCAAGGTCAGGAAGGGCTGAGATGGCAGACAGGAGATGCCCCTACTGCAAGGAACGCGTACCTGAGTTCAGTGTGAACTGTCCCAGATGCTACAGGGACATCCCGCCGGAGGCTTCCGGTAGAACGCCCATAGACGATACCAGGGCACCTTCGGTAAATACGGTCAACAGAAGGGCGGTCGCGATGCTGGCCCTCATCCCGGGTGCCATCGGTTTGATGGGTCTGGGTCATTTCTATCAGAAGGATTATCGCAAGGGTGCCATGTTCCTTTGCATGGGCATACTGATGATGGCAGCGATAGTCATACTCGTGTCCGGTATATCCGCAAGTGTGACCGGTGTGATGTCCATCATACTCACTGTGTTCATGGTGATCATGTTCATCGGAACATACCTTATACAGGCATTCGACGCCATAGTCAGGTCACTTTTCAAGATAAGGTTAGCATAACTCCCTTGCTCTGAGCATCAGGAACGAGGATTTCAGGGCAAGGTCCAATGCGGTCCTTCCGTCACCGATGCACATCTCGTCGTTGGGGAACAGTGCCTTGTAGGCGTTGTATATGGCGAGGTTCTCGTTCTTGGGTTGGTCGCCAAGTACGGATGAGGGGATGCCCCTTCCTCCGGAACCCATGATGGTCATCTCCTTTGTGATGTCCCACGGTTCGTTGATAAGGAACTTCTTGATCGTGAAGGATACGTCGAACGATGTGACCGTCTTACCGTTGAGTAGTCTCTTCACATCCTCCACGATATAGTCCAAAGGTGTACCGTCCATCAGTACGTCCACGGATTCGCCTGACGTCTCCTCGAAGTACGCCTTCTGTTTCTTGGTGAACGAGCCCGGTTCGAGGAAAGTACGTGCGGAGTAGACACTGTCCACGGTGACCTTCTCCAGATCGACCTTGCATATGCCGATCTCGCATACCCTGTCCAATGGGAATCCGTAATCCCCGTCGGTCACGACCTGTACGACGAATATCTCCTCGCCCATGTACGACGAATCGAACAGCTAGAGTTTAAGGATTTCAGCGAGTGAATCACCCGATTTTATCGAATTTGTAGCAGTTCATTCCGAAAAGGATAGGATTTATTAGAGATGAGGGAACATTTGGATTCATGCACTCCGCGAAGACCATAGACAAACTCTATTCCGAGGTCCGTGATTATGACCTCGTATTGTGTAACGACGCACCTCTGGCACTTGCGTTGAACAATAGGGTGGACCGTGCCAGGTTGGGCAAGTTCGCATACACCATGAGGGAGTTCGCCAGGGAGAAGCTGGTGGATTTCATCGATGAGCCCATCATAGGTGACATAGAGTTGGTCAGGAGGGTCTCCGACGGTACGGGTTACGATCTCAGGTTCGTGCATGCCGAGATCGAGAACATAAGGAGGATGCAGCGTTTCACCTCCGATGTGAGGTCCCATCTCGGAAAGAGGTCCGCCAAGGTCTGGGACGAGTACACCAAATACATGACGTTGGAGAGACTTATTGATGCCTTCGAGGAGAAGCAACCACAGATCTACGCCAACTACGATAGGATCGCTGTCATCGGATTGGAGTTCTACGACAACATGGACAAGAAGATGTTGCCGCCGATATCCGATTACGACGACATCGAACTGATGGGTTACGAGAGCTACAACATCGACGAGATCAGACTGTTGGGCAACGACAAGCAGATCGCGGACTGTGCAGTCGATATAGCAGAGAGGTCCGATCCCAAGGATGTCGCGATAGTGCTCGATTCCACAGGCCCCATAGCGGATGCAGTACGTTCGGCACTCTATAGGAGGCAGATCCCGTTCATCAACTCGCTTTCGGTCAAGGACCTGCATTCCATCAGGAACTATCTGCAATTCATACGCCTGGCTCTTTCCTACCGTACCATCAAGGTGAGGGAGGTCAGGAGTCTCATATCCTCATATAGGGGACGTATCCATCTGAAATACGACGAGTACTCGCTCCACAGGTTCTTCGAATCGGGTACGTTGAAGGACGAACACACCATCGAGTTGATCTCCTGCATGCGTGACATCCGCGAGATGACCTTCCTGGATGTGTGCACCAGGTGCGTCCCGAGGGATGAGAGGTCGAACATCAGGATATTGCTGGCACAGATGGATTGTGCCGATTCCGACGTTACAGAGCCACTTCTGGAGGACCTTGTCTATGCGGTGAACAACATCGGTAACCTCCCCCATAACGAGCAGATTCCGCAGGATGAGAAGGAAGGCGTCCTGATAGCGGATTGCAAGAACTCCATCTACGTTGACAGACCCATCATGATCTATGCGGGACTCGGTTCTGACTGGAACAGGGACATGAAGGGCCTGGATTTCCTCAACATCGGTCAGAGGAAGGATGAGGCCAATAGGAACGACATAAAGTTCAACGTATTGATCCAACAGGGAAGTGTCAGATTCCATTTCGCCAATGCCACCAAGGGCGGAAAGGACGCCGTTCCCTGTGTGCACTTCGAATACTGCATGGGCGGGGGAGGATCCCGTTACGAGGTTCTCCGATATCTGCGACAACATCACTCGCGGTATCTGGAACATGACCCTCAGGGACCGTGGTGTCGACCACGACTGCATGGATGTGGACCCGTCGTACCGTATGCCCATCCACATATCCTCAAGTGCGTTCAAGGACTACTACTCATGTCCCAGAAGGTATCTCTTCAGGACATTGGTGTCCGCAGCGGAGAACGAACACACCATCGTCGGTAACAAGATACATGACTATGCGGAGTTCCGCATCTCCTATCCCGATATCGCTACGCAGAATCCTCCTGATCACTATGCGGACATGATCGCGGACATCTGTGCCCCGTTACAGGCCGAGGAGGCAGCGGAGGTGGAACGTTCCAAGATACGTCTCTACTGTAGGGCGATAGACGAGATGGTTTCGTCCAACAACCTCGGTAAGGGTCAGTTACGCAAACGTTCCAACGATAAGATCGAATCCAACATGTTCTTCGAACTCTATGGTCTGAGCGATGTCAGCGAATACACCGAGAAGAAGATCATGTACGCCGACTACCACATGGAAGGTAACATGGACCTCTACACGGACCAATTGATCCTGGATTACAAGACGGGTAAGAAGAAGGATCTGAAGAATATCGCGGAAGCCATGGAGTTCACCTCCGATTTCGATGACAGGGGATACAACGAGTACGGTTTCGATTTCCAACCGCTGTACTATCTCGCCTTGGCGAGGAAGGAGGGTGATTCCCCCAAGGTCTTCAAGTACTTCTCTACCAACGAGTACTACAGGCAGAGGATCCACGGCGATCCCAAGGGCATAGACACCTGTCAGACCGAGATTCATGTCGAGGACGACGACCACGCCAAGATGATGTCCGCCGATGTCTTCGCACAGAAGGGTCATGCGAAGTACAGGGATGTGATGTTGGACGTGTTCCTGAGACACGGCGACCCGTCGGGTTGGGCGGACGACGATGATCTCCGTGCCGAACTGTCATCCATCGGGGTCAGGACCAAGGACATGCCCATCCTGATCAAGAAGATGTCCGATGTGGTAGGAACGGAGGTGATCAGGAACAAGACCGGTATCGCAGTGTCCGAGGACACCCTCTCGAGGTTCATAGAGGTGGTGAAGCAGAACTACGATGTCATGAGGGAGGATTTCTATAAAGGGGGTCCGGAAGCGTATCCCGGTAGGCCTGCGATGGACTGTTCCAAATGCGATTACAAGGACATGTGCACCCTCGTCCCTCTGAAGGAGGTGGATTCCGATGCCGAATGAATCCTCTATGAAGGATCTCAACGAGCGTCAGGCGGAGATCGTCGACCACATCGATCATCCGCTCCTCGTGGATGCCGGTCCGGGTACGGGAAAGACGTCCACCGTCGTGGAAAGGTATCTGAGGATCATCGACAGCGGTGCGGACCCGAGAAAGGTGCTCATGGTGACGTTCACGAACAACGCGGCCGCAGAGATGCGCGAACGTATCCGCGCCGCGATCACTCTGAAGTTGAAGGATGTCAAGAACGGTCCGGACGAGAGCAAGTACAAGGATGCGTTGAACGAGGTCAGGGCATCCACCTTCGATTCCCTGTGTCTCCGTATCGTGTTGGACGCTCCCGAGTTCGTCAGCGAGTTCTTCGATTTCAGGGATGTGACACTCACAAGGAACGCAAGGTTGGTGCAGAACGAGACCCTGAACAAGGAGTACTTCAGGAAGTTCTACGCCTCCTTCATAGCCGAGTACGGTCACCTCTATGTGAAGAAGGATTCCGATGGGGGTATAGTCGACGATCTCCCGTCCGTACTATCCAATTCCGTGGACGACATCTACTTCGTGATATGCAAGCTGATGTCAACCGGCATCATCCCGTTGAAGGATGGGGATTGGTTCGCAGACGGTCGGGACCGTGTCTTCGGTAAGGAGTCCGAGATGAGGCGTCTGATAAGGAAGGCCAATGAGGACGAGAGCCTATATTCCAAGATCCATGACGGTCTTTCGAACAACTGTGCCGACATCGACAGCACGTTCGGTGCACACATCACGGAGATCGAGGGTGAGCCCAAAGGCTCCAGGAAATATGATGACAGTCTGCTCGAGGCGGTCATCGACGGGGACAGGAAACGCCTGTTCTACTTCATCAATCACGTCTACTACGAATTCATCCGCAGGTCCGTATCCGATAACAGGATGACGTTCGGTCTCGTCGCGATGTTCGCGTTCTGTATATTGTATACCGATCAGCGCACCAGGTCCGTGTATTCGGTGGACTATCTGATCGTGGACGAGTTCCAGGACACGAACGCCATGCAGATGGACATCTGTCTCATGATCTCCAATAGGGACAACATATGTGTCGTAGGCGATTGGAAACAGGGCATCTACGGTTTCAGATTCGCGTCCATCGATAACATCACAGAATTCGCAGACAGGATACACATCACGGCAAGGACATTAAATTCCGACGGTACGAAACGTGTCAATCTCACGAGGGATTCGGATGTCAGGGTCATCCCGCTCAACGAGAACTACAGGAGTCACGGTGTGATCCTGGATTGGGCGTTCAGAGCATTGGATGCATGTGTCAGAGGAGAGGATGACGGCCCCGAGGTCATACGTCTCGAACCCAAACGTAACGAGGACTACGGGGAGAACTCCGGATTCGGTCTCTGTCCCGCCGACACGTTGGAGGAGGAATACGAGATCATCGTCAACAAGGTGTCCGAATACGTCGGCAGCGGGAAGTATCTCGTCAATGACAACGGAGAACTGCGTCAGCCGAGGTACGGGGACATAGCGATACTGTATCGTAACGGTGCGCCCTGTCAGGCGGTGTACGACAGGCTGAGGGAGGAGGGGATCCCCGCATTCCTTCAGGCGGACCAGGAGGTCATGGCATCGTTACCCGGAAAGCTGGCACTGGCATGGTTGAGGTTCGTGAACGATAAGGACGACAGGCGCGGTATCTCCACCATACTGGTACATGAGGGATACTCGTTGTCCCAGATCAGAGGTATCTACAACGAGGTCAAGGACGGTCGCGACATCCTCGAGGCGATCCCGAACTATCTGGCACAGGAGCGTGCGTTCCTTGCCGCGAAGAGGAAGCGTCCCAACGACCTGCTGACCTCCATATTCGCGTTCCATAGGATCGGTGACGATGACGAGCATTCCGATGCGGCACAGGCCATCATCACCGCGATATCCTCGTCATTCAACACGTCCTTGATGACCATCTCGGACATGATCCGTCTCATAGAGGACGACATCGACAACAAGACCACATACCCGGTGGATGCGGTCCTTGGAAGGGATGCCGTGACGGTGCAGACGATGCACAAGTCCAAGGGATTGGAGTACCCGATAGTCATCATCGGTGGTGTCGGTAAGATGCCCACGCAGAACAGCGACAGGCAGAGGATCCGTTTCGACCCTGTACTGGGTCTTAGATGTACGGAGAGATTCGTCAACATGGGTGACGGGTGTATGGGCCCCATCAGGGATTGGAGGTACGACGCGATATCCTCCTGTAAGGAGACGGATCACAGCGAGGAACGCCGTCTGTTGTTCGTCGCCATGTCACGTGCCAAACAGTACATGTTCATGACCGGGAAGCCGACATATCTGAAGAGCGGCGATCCGTCCAAGTTCATGGCGTACTTCGTGGACGAGTACCGTCGCGAGTACGGTGATGTGGACCCCAGACCACAGCGCTACCCTCTTCCGGAAGAGGTCATCGGAGCTCAGGTGATAGACGCACCGTCCATCCCGGAGTACAGGGTCAGACGCAGGAGTCTGGACGTACACAGTCTCATAACATATGTGCCAGCGGAACCGGGATCGTTCGAACACGAGGGTGGGAAGGAGTACGGCAACGCCGTCCACTTCATCGCGGACAAGTTGGTGAAGAAGAGACGCGACGACCTGGGTGCCAGGGTGTTGGCGGAGGCATACGCCGGCGACAAGGGCATGGACCCTACGCAGTTGTCCGAGGATGCCGTGAGGATAAATCGCCTGATAGACGGATTCGGAGATGCTGGCATATTCTCGGAGGTCCCATGTTCGTTACCGGTGGGCGACACCATGATACACGGTATCATCGACCTAATCGTAGACGACGGCGAGACCATCTCCGTCTACGACCACAAGACCGAATCCGACCTTCGTAACCTGGAGGAGTACACCGTGCAGGTGAGCATCTACGCACATTCGGTCATGCAGGCACGCGGAAAGGAGAACGTGAGGGCGTTCCTGCACTACGTGACATTGGGAAAGGATCCCATAGAGGTGGAGGTCCAATCAATGGAGGTCATAGAGCAGCGTCTGGAACGTTACAAGAAGGAGACCAGCGAGGTCCCCGATGCGGACTATCGCTGATCCCCATTGCGTTAGGATCCGTGCGCGCAAAACGTTGCCTTATATACCTTAAAAAGATAAACGGCGACCATGGCGACAATTACCGGGTTGACCGCTGCCGAAGTGGAAGAGAGGAAACAGGCAGGCCAGGTCAATTCTAAGACCGAACGTGTAACTAAATCGTATCCGCAGATCATCATAGACAACCTTTGTACCGGATTCAACCTGTTGCTGTTGATCCTCGGTGTTGCCCTCATCGTAACGAACAGGGAACCCATCGTCATCGGCAGCTTCTCGATCCTACAGGGTGTGGCCTACGCATTGGCCGTCACGGGGATCATCCTACTGAACGTGATCATCTCCACCGTTCAGGAGTGTAAGGCGAAGAGGCGTCTCGACAAGATCGCCCTTCTCCTCACCCCCAAGGTCACAGTCCTCAGGGACGGGGTCACCAGCGTCATCTCCCAGGAGGAGATCGTAAAGGACGACATCATCGTTCTCTCGGCAGGTGACCAGGCACTCGTGGACGGGGAGCTCCTTCAGGAGAGCTACCTCGAGATGGACGAATCCCTCCTGACCGGTGAATCGCACACCGTCCGCAAGAAGGTCGGGGACACCATCTATTCCGGTTCCTATGCCGTCGTCGGTGACGGTCTCTACAGGGTGGACGCGTTCGCTCAGGATTCGTTCGCATCCAAGATCGTGGCATCCGCACAGAAGCAGGTCAAGAAGAAGACCCCTCTGCAGATGGAGACCACCACCATCATGGTGATGCTCATGGCCCTCGCGATCCTCTACTCTTTGGTGGCTGCGGCCGTGTTCCTGATCTCCGGCAAGGGGATCGGCGTCGTCGTGGAGACCGTCGCGGTCATCCTGGAGATCGTCCCCATCGCACTCTTCCTGTTGATCGTCATCTCCTACATGATCGCCGCCATACGTATGGCCGACAGCGGTGTCCTCCTTCAGGATTCAAGTGCCGTCGAGTCCATAAGTCACGTCGACACGGTCTGTATGGACAAGACCGGTACCATCACCACCAACAAGCTCAGGTTCCACGATGCAGTCTATCTCGACGATTCCGATGTGGAGTCCGCCATATCCGCATACATCGGAAGCATCGGTGGAAAGAACCGTACCATAGAGGCCCTCGAGGGAAGGTACGGGCCCAAGCAGTACGAGGCGGTGGACGAGATCAGGTTCTCCTCCGAGCGCAAGTACAGTGCAGCCAAGGTCGTCGTGGACGGAAAGGCCCACTCCTACTACATGGGTGCACTCAGTTCCCTCGGACCCCATATGGGGGACACGTCCCGTATCGAGAGTATCGTCAGCGATTACTCCTCCAGGGGACTCAGGACCGTCCTCTTCGCCGAATCCGTATCCGAACACGACATGGATCCCGATGCGGACATCCCCGAACTCAAACCACTCGCAGTCTTCGCGATCGAGGACGAGGTGAGGTCCGACTGCAGGGAGACCATAGATGTCTTCCTCAAGAACAACATGGACCTCAAGGTCATCTCCGGTGACGATCCCGCCACCGTCAACGCCCTGTTCACGATCGCCAACATCCCCGGGGACAGGAAGATCGTGTCCGGCGACCGTCTTGCCGAACTAAGTTCCAAGAGACAGGACGCATCCGACAGGGTGGCGGCCATCAAGGCCGGCGTTCCCGAGGGATCCTCCACTCCGGAGTTGGACGCCGTACAGGCGGAGTTCCGTCAGGCAGACGAGGAGTACATCGATTGCATCCTCGGGACCAACATCTTCGGCCGTATGAAACCGGATCAGAAGGAGGAGGTCATCGACACCCTCAGGGCCAACGGAAGGTACGTGGCCATGGTGGGCGATGGAGTCAACGATGTCAAGTCCCTGAAGAAGGCCAACGTCGGTGTCGCTCTCGAGAGCGGATCCGGTGCAGCACGCGGTGTAGCGGACATGGTCCTGGTCAAGGACAACTTCTCCGCTCTGCCCAAGGCACTCGTCGAGGGTAAGAGGACCGTATCCGGAATGAGGAACATCCTCAAGATCTACATCTCCAGGAACCTCGTGTTGGCGATCCTCATAGCGATGACCCTCATCTTCCTCAACAGGGCACCGTTCAACCCGATGCAGAACATGTTCTATTCGTTGTTCGCAGTAGGTATCTCCGCGTTCTTCATGTCGTTCTGGGCCAAACCCTCCGACAACTCCGAACTCGTCCTACCGAAGGTGTTGAGGTACGCATTGCCCACCGCACTCACCATCGCCGTGTTCGGCCTGATCATCATGGCCGTGTTCGACTATCTGATGTCCGAAGGTATCCTCACGTTCGCCGGATACGACGAGTACGGTATCGAACAGGCCGCCAGCGGATTGGTCATCCTGTTCCTCACGTTCTGCGGAATCCTGCAGTTGTTGGTCGTCGACCCCCACTTCAGGATCTTCAGCATCGACGGAGAGGTCCATAAGGATTGGAAACCGCTCGCGCTCATGGCATTGCTCTCTGTCACCAGTATCCTGGTCTACAACTCCGGAGTGTTCTGCACCTTGATGAGCATCCCTGCGATCCCGATATGGTTGCAGCTGAGCATGATCGGTCTCGCATTCGTGTGGTTGTTGGTGCAGCACGTGGTGCTCAAATGGAACAAGTTCACCTTCATGGAGGACGCGCTCGAATCATGGTACCTCAGGTTCCTCGAGAAGAACCGTCAGAAGGAGAACGAGAAGTTCAACAAGTCACAGTCGTCCAAGTGAACGCACCGTGAATACGACCAGGGTCACGGCGACCGCGCATGTGGCCAGAAGTACGATGAGGTCCGCGGAGACAGGTCCGTCCTCTTCGCGGACCTCTATCGTCATATCCTTATAGGCCATCTCCGACCAATCGAAGGTCGGGTTCATGACCATCCTTCCGTGTATGAGCACGGCATTGCCGCCCTTGCATTCCACGACCAGGTCCTCCCCGTCACCGACCGATCCGATGATGGGATATCTGCCGTCCATGGTCCTTTGGGAATCGCCGATCCCTTCGAACACCACGTCCGTGTCGTTCTCCAACGAGAGTCCGAACGTACAGTCGGGTACGACGGTGTCCTTCGAACATCCGTTCAGATCATCCGATACGGAGGATGCGGACGTCTCACCCGATACCAGGCATGTGTCGAACACACATCCGTTCGACGAACCGCAGACCGAACCGTCGTATCCTGTATGTGTGTAGGTCCCGGGGATACGGATGTCCGCGATGTACGTGTCCCTCCTTTCCCCATGGTCGGAACATCCGTAGACATATGATCCGGTCATCATCCCGGATATGCCGCCCATGTACGATCCGGATTGTACCCTGTCATCTGTATCAGATCCCGCCATAGGCGAATCTGAGGTTATCACGTCCTGACAGACGGAGACCACGTCCGCACGGGAATCGCAGAATGCGAACCTGTCGTTCTCCGAGATCCCGGATATCCCTCCCACGGTCATCACGGATCTGTTGAACGCGGTTTCGGAGAATGTGTCTATCAGGGACGGTGTGACATGGACCTCCATTGACAGTTCGGATCCCACGGACGATACCACGTGTCCGGATACGGAACAGGCGATGAAGTCGCAACCCGTACTCTTGGCGACTATGCCTCCGGACACGGAGTCCCTTGCGCATTGTGTCGAGAACGACCGTCCGTCCTCGCCACCCTGCTCCAATGTGTATTCGGCGGATACGAACGATATGACGTCGGATATGACGGATATCCTTTCGAACACGGTGTCAGAGGCCACGGAAACCAACGCGGATGCCATACCTTCCATGTCCGAGGACAGGTGACCGTTTGACGATATCATCTCGGACGTCATGGATGCGAACGTGCCCTCTATGGTCAGGTTGCGGAACGTTGCTCCGTTCGATGAGGAGAACAGGGAACCGGAATCCCCGACCATATCGATCCCGGAGATCCTATGGCCGAGACCGTCCAAGGTCCCCGTGAACGTGACCGGTATCGTACGGATGTCCTGTCCCACCTCCATGACGACCGTGTTCCCGTCCACGAACTCATCGGGATCCAAAACGGTCATCGCATGCCATCCGTCCAACTCCACGGACATGACATTGGATCCCATCACGGTGGACAGGGGGAAAGAAACGGTGGGATACGTGTTCGAGACCATACGGTGCCCGTTCAACACTATGGTCAATCCGTCGACCGTATCGGACGGGGAGTACCCTTCGGTGGTCACCGTGAGGATCATATCGTCTCCGACGACGGACATGCCGACGTCCAATGTCCTGTCGGAATGCAGCACTATGTCCTTGAGGAGTATGTAGTTCCCGTCGGATGGAAGGGTCGTACCGATCCCCATCAATTCATCGATGGAATCGATACCTATCGTATCGTCCGAGGCCGCATCCGCCGGGACGTACGGCAACAGGAGAACGATCGCGATGATGACAGTCGCCAACACCCTCATGGATGACGAATCGTCGTAGTCGTTTAAAATGTGTATCGCGTATCCGGGCACATGGCCATCATAACCGTGGGCGGACAGAGGATCGAGGGCAATGGTAAGATCGAGGACATAATGCGTTCCAACGACCAGCGTCCCGATGCATTCATCTTCATAATGGAGGGCGTACCCGTACCGTCCGATACGGAGGTCGGAGACGGCGAGAAGGTGGATGCCATCCGCGTCGCATCGGGCGGATGAACGCTCACTCGTCCTTGTCGAGGTAGATCTTCGCCGCATCCGGGAAGATGTCCTTTATCCTGGGATCCTCCGGTTCTGTGATCCCCAACCTTCTCATCTCGTCGACTATGTGCTTGCACACGTCCGTGTCATGGATCATCAGACAGGTGTCGCATGCCCATACGGTGTCCCCCATCTTGGGACGCTCTATCTCCTTTCCGAACCTGGTGTCGTTGCACGGATAGAACGGACAATAGCAGAACGTACAGTCCTGACCGTCATAGTGGCATGGGTAGTAGTTACAACGTCTGTTGCTACCGATCCATCCTCTGCCGATCTCGGACCGGACTATCTTGGTGAGGTTCTCCTGTCCCATGATGTACGGATTGGATTGTATGCATTAATGGTTATGCTCACCCGATCGGCCGTACGGTAGGAACCCTTACTTATCCATGATACGATACACGGTCCATGGAGACACCGGACTACGAATTCCCGCCGATCAGCGGTAAGTGGCTGAAGAAGGCCAAGAGGAGATACAACTCGATATTCATGGGAGGCGAAAGGGACAGGATCCCCGTAGACCCGATGATGTTGGCGCACTCCACCGTATGCTGCGGCCATTCCATCCGCGACTTCTACGAGAAACCCAAACTGGCGGTCAATTGTCTCGCATTCGCACAGGAGACGTACGACCTCCTGCCCGTAACGAAATACTACTTCGCACACCCGTGGTTGCCGGAACTCGGTATCCGTCTCAAGCCCATGGACTACATGGCACCCGTGGCGGACAACGTGGTGGTCTCCACACCGGAGGACGTGGACCTCCTGCACATCCCCGATTCCGACGAGATCATGAGAGGCTATACCTACACGAGACTCACCGGTGCGATGGACTACACCAAGGAGAGGTTCCCGGACATGTTCGTACCTTTGGCCTACGTCCCCGAACCCGTCGGTTCCGGTGCGGCACTCTGCGGATTGGAGCAGTTCTTCATGTGGACCGAGACCGAGATGGACCTGTGCAAGAAGCTCGTGGACGCCTACGTGGAGACCGCCACCATGGGTGCCGAATCCATCGCACGCCGTTACGGTATGGCGTTGCTCAACACGGGTGCCGTGCTGGAGAACAGCGACACCATGTCCCCCGAGAGGATCAAGGAGATCTCCCCTCCCGCACTGAACAAGTTGGTCAAGGGATGTCTCACCAAGGGTGCGGGACCGCAGATCTTCTATCACTTCTGCGGTAACCACAAGGACGACTACCACCTCTTCCCCGGAAGGATCGTGTTCACCCCGTTCACCATCATGCAGATCGGTTATTGGGAGAGGGAATCCTTCCCCGCAAAGGTCCTGAAGGACACGTTCGGTAGGATCGCCGCCATCATGCCCTCCGTGGACACCAAGCTCTTCGTACTCCCCGATCAGAGGAAGGTGTACGACGTCGCGTGCAGACAGGTCATCGACGGTATCGACAGCCCCAACGGAATGGTGTTGGGAACCTCGTGCGAGGTGCCACCGCTGTCCTACCCTGCCAACATCCATGCGTTGGTGAAGGCGGCCGAGGACTACGGTTCGTCCGATGGAGAGTGATCCCGGTGTCAGACCTGAGGTCCATGACCGATACGGTCGTCTCGTTCTGCGAGGAGAGGGATTGGGACAGGTTCCACAACCCGAAGGACCTCGCCATAGGTATCTGCACCGAGGCGGGGGAACTTTTGGACCTGTTCAGGTTCCTCGATCCCGACCAATGCAGGGAGCTGATGGATTCCGAGGCCGGCCGTACCAAGGTCTCCGACGAGTTGGCGGACGTCCTGTTCTTCGTACTGAGGTTCGCGCAGATGAACGGCATAGACCTCCGCGAGGCCTTGGAGTCCAAGGTGTCCAAGAACGCGGAGAAGTATCCCGTGGAGAAGGCGAGGGGTTCCAACAGGAAGTACGACGAACTGTGACCCCGTCCCGGTCGGACATCTTATCTATAATAAAAACATAGAAGAGGCGACCATGGCAGCGCCTATACGTTTCATCCATTGTTCGGACCTTCACCTCGGAAGCCGTTTCGTAGGACTCAGCGATTCCAGCCCCGAGCTGGCGAAGAGGATGGCGAGGTCCACGTACCAGGCGTTGGACAACATCGTCAGTAAGGCCAACAACGAGGAGGTCGACTTCGTCGTGTTCTCGGGCGACGTGTTCGATTCCGTACAAGCCACGCCGTACGCCAGGAAGTACTTCAGGGACTCCCTCGAGAAGATAGGCGTCCCATGCTACATCGCATACGGCAATCACGATTACGAACGTATGTGGGAACTGTCCATACCCCTTCCCGAGAACGCCTATGTGTTCGGGAACGTCCCCACCAGGTTCACCTATCCGCCCAACAGCAACGATCCACTGGTGGAG
>JAFVZR010000026.1 GCA_017508065.1 Candidatus Methanomethylophilaceae archaeon | reverse complement strand
TTTTCCACGTTTCCCGTAAAGTTGAAACACGGTTTTTCCACGTTTCCCGTAAAGTTGAAACACGGTTTTTCCACGTTTCCCGTAAAGTTGAAACACGGTTTTTCCACGTTTCCCGTAAACCACGACCGATGGAACAACAGCACGAACAGATGCTGGCACAATAGATTGTATGATAGAAGTCAATGAGAACTAAGGGTGTTTAATGAGGGGAGATGACCTCCCCTCGTTTCACATTCAGAGGGTCACAGGGACCTTGTGTGCAGCGAGTCCGAGCTCCTTTGCATCCATTCCCATTGCGATACCGTAAAGCTGGGACAGGTGGAGGACGGGGATGTTGAATCCGAGCTCTCCCTGTGCGGTATCGAACTGGAGGTGACAGAAGGGACAGACATCGATGATGAACTGTGCGCCGGAGGCCTTGATGTTCTCCAGGTTGGTCTGGGTGAATGCCTTTGCAACGTTGGGGAATCCTGCCTTGACTCCTCCTCCGGATCCACAGCAGAGGGTCTTCTTCTGCCTGGGCATGGACTTTGCACCGCATGCCTCGATGAGCTCGTCGAGGATCTTGGGGTCCTCGGGGTCATCGATTGCCTTGATCTTGGAAGGCTTGAGGAAGTGGCATCCGTAGAATGCTGCGACGGAGTAGTCGACGGGCTGGGTGATCTTTGCCTTGATTGCCTCGACACCGATGTCGTTGTAGAGGACCTCTGCGAAGTGCCTGACCTTGGTGGTTCCCTTGTACTCCATTCCGATCTCAGCGAGGATCTCGTTGACGTCCTTGAGGAGTTCGGGGTCTGCGTGCAGCTCGTGTGCTGCGTCGAAGAGGGATCCGTAGCAACCGTTACAGATGGTGACGATCTCGAGACCCTCCTTCTCTGCGAGTGCGAGGTTCCTTGCTGCTGCTGCGATCCAGGTCTTCTTGTCGAAGGACCTGATGACTCCGGGTGCGGGACAGCAGGATGCGTCTGCGAGGTCTACGAGCTCGATTCCGAGTGCCTCTGCGACCTTACGGGTGGACTTCTCGATACCGGGGTATCTGAGGGGTGCGATACAACCGAGGAAAAATGCGTACTTAGCCATGAATATCACTCCACCAGTTTTCCGAAGCCGACCTTTGCAAGGATCTTGTCGAAGTCAGCCTTTGCCTTCTCGCTCGCGAGGATGGTGGGGGGTACCTCGGGGAGACCGAGCTCTGCCCTCATTGCCTTAACCTTGTCGTTGAGGTCGACGGTGTGTCCGTACTTGATGAGGTTGGTTGCAGTCTTCTTGTGTGCGTCGAACATCTTGCCCTCCTGGACTGCGATGTTCCTGATTGCGAGGACAACGTCAACGATTGGGACTCCACGGGGGCACCTCTCCTCACAAGTGTAACAGGTGGTGCACTGCCAAATGTCGTCGCCGTTGAGGAGCTCGTCCTTGAGTCCGAGCTGTGCCATCCTCATGACCTTTCTGGTCCTGTATGCCGTCTCCTGACCGGAGGGGCATCCTGCAGTACAAGTTCCGCACTGGAAGCAGAGCTTGACGTTTGCTCCGCCGTTTGCGGCAATCTCGTTGTAGAATTCAGTGTTAGGCGTTGCCATGATTACTACCAGATGTTCGACTGACTTCAACATATATAATAGTGAATGTAGGATGGACCATAGTATTATCTTAAACGATAATACCTATACCACGCGTTTCTGTTTGATCGTCCTCAGGAGACGCTGTACGCAACGGGTATCCTTACGATAGACGGCGTTGATGGAGTGCTTCAGCGTGCCCTTATCGGTGGCGGACTTCACCTTGATACCCCTGCGAAGCAACAGGAACTCATCGATGAAGAAGCTCTTTCCAGAATTCAGCAGATCCTGCACCAACGAAACCTCCGAATCCACGGAGTATTCCTTCCCGATGGCATCCAGGTAGGAGTATGCGATTCTCTGTGCACCGTAACGGTACTTCACATACGACGGACCGTTATCGACATGCACCATGTCCATGGAACCGACCTCCGACCAATGGTACCCCTCGAGATCGAACAGGAAGACCGGATCGTCCAAGATGATCACGTCGACCAGACCCTCCTTCAGGAGACGCATGTTGGTGTGGTCGTCGGAGATTATCAGTTCGCCCTTGATCTTCGTCGGGGACATGATGGACAGGAGCAGCTCCTCGGTCACGGGAGTGCAGGCGACCGTGAACTTACGTCCCAGCTCGCACCTCATCTCGGTCATCTCGGCCACTTCGAGGATACGTAGTGCGTCCTCGGTGAGGACGGTCCCGTTCGGCGTGGACATCAACAACTGCACACCGGTGCCCTTCTCCACAGCGGAAAGGTAGTTGTGGACCACGGGTGCGGAGATGCCCAACTTCTTGGCGGCAGCGTTCTTGCTACCTTCGCTGCGGACTGCCTCCAACACCTCCAACTGTCTCGGGGTGATGGTGTGTCCGTTGACAATCTGGGACGTTACTACCTTGATCTCCACAGAGGGATAACCGGAAATGACCTAAAAGTAACTTGCGACCCATTCCGTCTTGCGCACGCGCAATTTTAATAATATAAATACCATGGTGTCCGCGATGGGAGCACATAGTGGAACTTTTATACGGACGTTCAGGGAGGTTCTGGTATCTACACTACCGATCGCACTCCTCATACTGGCACTTCAGATCGTATTGGTCGGCACCAGCATGGAGGGCGTGATGACTTTCGTGGTCTGCACCCTGATGGTACTGTTCGGTTTCACCATATTCCTCATCGGTGTCGAGAGCGGAGTCAACCCCGCAGGCGAATCTATGGGCCATGAGATCTCGAAACGCAAGTCGAGACTGTTCATGGTCGGACTGGTCTTCATCATCTCCTTCCTGGTCACTGTCGCGGAACCGGATGTCACCGTATTTGCCACACAGGTCACATCCCTGTTCACCACGCTTAA
>JAFVZR010000025.1 GCA_017508065.1 Candidatus Methanomethylophilaceae archaeon | reverse complement strand
TATTGACGTCGGAGTTACCTCAGCATCTGCTTCTTCTGCTATATAAGCAGCTCCGGCGAACACCATGACCATTGCCATGATGACGGCGAGGAGTCCCCTCTGTTTGTTCGTATACTTGTTAATCATAGAGACAAAAGCTCATTTATTGTTTTCAGAGGAAGATCCATGACGATTCACAGAACGTCTCTGGTACACGTAAATCCCGGGTGGATGAAGGTACATTATAATCTCAAAAACAAGACGGAGTTCCCTAGCAATCTTTTCAGAACCAATTCTTGTCGACAGAAATAATGTTCAGAATAATCATAACTGATCGATATCTGTTGGAATAATATTACCATCCGATTCAATGTCTAGAATTAAGGTAATGCAAATTACGGTAATCTATATTACCTTAATTCGCATTCAGATGAGTATGAGGTTCTACGGTCGCGAAGAGGAACTTGCGGAGCTACGTAGGATTGCAAAGCAATCCGAGACATCATCCACATTCACCGTCATCACTGGAAGACGCAGGGTTGGGAAGACATCCCTCATGTTCAAATCGGTGGATGATAGGAAGTACGTCTACCTCTTCGTATCCCGTTCTGCCGAACCCACACTCTGTTCAAGGATGCAATCGGACATAGAGGCTGCCGGGATACCCATCATCGGTAAAGCCACCGAGTTCAGGGACCTGTTCAAGGCGTTGATGGTTTATTCCAAATCCGAACCTCTCACAGTGATCATCGACGAGTTCCAGGATTTCAAATATGTCGATAGTTCGATATTCGGATCTATACAGGAAATCTGGGACATCCATCATCATGATTCACGTATGAACCTCATCGTGGGCGGATCGGTCCATTCCCTGATGATAAAGCTATTCGAGGATTCCAACGAACCGTTGTTCGGTAGGGCGACATCGAAGATCGTGCTCCGGCCATTCACGGTATCGCTCATGCGTGAGATACTGAACGACCATGATTCGGAAGCGGACAATCACGACCTGCTGACACTACACATGCTGACCGGAGGTGTTCCGAAATACGTGGGTGTACTGATGGATGCAGGTGCCACCAGATCCGAATCCATGATGGAATCTGCCCTATCCACCGGATCAATCTTCCTGAGGGATGGTAGGGACATGATGGCCGTGGACTTCGGAAAGGACTATGGGACCTACCTCTCCATACTGGAACTGATAGCCTCGGGTAAGAACCGTAGGTCGGAGATGGATGGTATACTCGATATGGATGTGGGAGCGTACCTGAAGAGGTTGGAGGAGGAGAACCAGTACATCAGGCACACGAAACCCCTGTTCTCCGGCAAGGGTTCTCGCAACACCAGGTGGGAGATATCGGACATGTACCTCCGCTTCTTCTTCCGCTATGTGGAACCCAATTCATCATACATCGAATCCGGAAGGTACGACCTGTTGAAACGCAGGGTGTTCTCCGACCTGTCATCATACGAGGGCAGGGTCCTCGAGGACCTGTTGAGGAAGGAGATCTCCGAGGAATGGACCTACACAGAGGTCGGCGGTTACTGGAACAGGAAGGGTGATGTCGAGATAGACATCGTCGTCAAGGATGATGTGGAACGTAAGGTGACGTTCATCGAGGTCAAGAGGAACCCCGATAAGCTCGACATGTCCGTACTCGCATCCAAGGTGGAGACATTGAAAGGGGAACTGGACGGGTTCGAGGTCGAACTCAGAGGAATGTCAATCGAGGACGTCTGACCTCTTATCCGACGAATATGGCTAATACAATTTTTCCAAACATGGGATGACGGTTGAATCTCGATTTACTCTGTAATCATCCTTACTTAC
>JAFVZR010000231.1 GCA_017508065.1 Candidatus Methanomethylophilaceae archaeon | reverse complement strand
TACTGGTATCCGTTCGAATCCCAGGTAACTTTCTCAAAGACTACAGTATTGTTACCGATGCTGAGGTATTGATCGTTAGTCTGAGGCACAATCACTATGTTTTTGAATGTAATGTCATCCGAAACATGAACTGTAGTGTTTGCAGGGTTAAAACTTAATTTATTTCCATTACCGTTGATTGTGATTGGTACGTTGTTTCCTATCCATTGATAGATTCCTGCACCATCGTAAATAGTGTCAAGCGTTGCATCTTTCAATAACTCTATTTCACTATTCTCGTTGGCTGCTGCTATGGCGTCTTTTAAGGTTTCAAAACCCTCATCGCCAATTTTAGCAACATCGGTACTGTCCACAACCGCATCCACCTCAGCCGCAACGAATGCGGCACCGGCGAACACCATGACCAGGGCCATGATGGCGGCGAGGAGTCCCCTCTGTTTGTTCATAAATTTAGTCATCATATTGACATCTGCTCATCGACAGAATTCTCCCTAGGAACCGATGTTAAAAGCCCGACTATGAAGATAATTTCATATTCCCAAACAGAAAACTGGATCATAGTCTGGAAAGTATTATCCACCACTTGGTCATACACATTCCGGAGGCAACAGAATGGCTACACAATCATTCTATGAGGATCTGGTTCTGGACAGTCCGGAAGCGGTACACAATCTGGAGAAGGCCATCGATGAGGCCGACCGCAGGGGCCCTCTCAGGATCAGGGATACTGGAGCTATACCCTGCACGGATGACGTGATCAGGAAGTTCATGGAGTCCTGAGATGTCATTCGTCATTCTTCCGCTGTCCGATCTATTGGAATCGAGTTCCGAGGACCTGGTTCAAGGCCGCATATCCAGGTTCAGTTGTGAAAGGTCTCCGGAACTGGAGGACTACCTGCATAACCGTGCCATCATGATGGAGAAGAAGGGGATGTCAAGGACATACCTGGCCATCGACAGGGACACCAACGACATACTCGGATTCTTCTCACTCGGAATGAAATGCATGCGCGTACCCGATAACACGCCGATATCCAAGACGATGCGCAAACGCATGAACATAGACGATGAAACGGGTGTTGCCCAATCGTTCCTCCTCGGTCAGCTTGCCCGTTCTGACTGTTCAAAAACCGGTTTCGGTGCCATCCTAATAGATGAGGCGATCAACAGGTTGATCCAAGCCAACCGCATCGTGGGTTGCAGATTGGTACGTCTCGACTGTTCCGATGATGTCGTCGATTATTATGAGGGCAAGGGTTTCAAGTTCATCAACAAGAACAGTCAGGCGAACCTGAATCAGATGGTCATAATGATATGATCATGATACACTCTACACCCCGATTGATATACCGATATCCGTGGTAGTTCCGAATACAACGATGGTGTGTAGGGCAAAGAACGTGTTCTCAGGAATCCCTGTAGAAGTTGAAATATCATCATTGGGATTGTAGCATAATGAAATTACGGTGACTGCCATGTTGATGAGATTCTCCGTTGAAAACTACAGGGGTTTCAAGAACCGCGTGGAATTGAATCTGTCGAAGGTTCGCAACTACACCTTCCACTCGGAATACATCCGGGACGGGATCGTCAACAAATGCATGGTGGTCGGCAGGAACGGCTGCGGAAAGACCGACTTCGGTCTTGCCATGTTCGATGTCGTCAGCGTACTGACGGATTATCAGATCGATATGAAACAGAAGGATGGGTTCGGATTCCTCAACGGGGATTCGGACCAACCGTATGCTACGTTCAGGTATGTTTTCAAACACGGGGCGTCCGAGATCGAGTATGAGTACCGTAAGACCGATCCCGACAACATCGTCTACGAGCGCATGTCGATCGATGATACACTGATCTTCATGAGGGATGGCAACTTTATCGATCATTCGGGTCTGAAGGATTACGGGGCCGGAAATCTTCGCATGGATACTGGTGATGGTCCGCTTTCGGTTCTCAGGTACGTTGCCAACAACACCAATCAATCGAAGGATTCCCCCATCACGGGAATCATGGAATTCGTCAAGGGAATGCTCTATGTGAGATCCACTCAGGAGGGGAACAGGTACATCGGATTGACCAGAGGTTCCGAGGAGATCCAGGACTACATCGTTCACAACGGATTGAAGGAGGACTTCAACCGCATTCTGAAGGATCTGGCAGAGATGGATGTGAGCCTGGATGTCATCGGTGGTGACGGCGTTCCCGAGAGGTTGGTCCTCAGGACCAAGAACAAGGCACTGGGTTTCGATTACTCGGCATCCAGCGGTACGAGGATGCTCATGCTGCACTACTACTGGATGAAGCACATGGGCGATGTCACCTTCATGTACCTGGACGAATTCGATGCGTACTATCATTTCGAACTGGCCGAGAGGATCCTTCTCCTCCTGTCCTCGGATCGGGATGTGCAATGCCTGTTCACATCGCACAACACATCACTCGTGACCAACCGCATATTCAGACCGGATTGCTACATGTGCCTTGACTCCCGTGGGATCACCTCCCTTCCGGATCTGACGGACAGGGAGATCAGGGAAGGCCACAACCTGGAGAAACTCCTCCGTGGTGGAGAGTTCGATGAATGAGCGTAGGGTATTGTTCATCGTCGAGGGGTCACGTGGGGAACCGCGTCTGTTGCGGAAGATGCACAGCACCCTGTTCGGAACACAAGTGGAAAACATATTCTGGCATGGTACTGTGATCCATGACCTGATTGCACGTGTTTTCATAGATGGAACACTGGATGACGATCTGGACATCGTCTCCGTCCTCCGTGAATCGGTCACCGATGTGAATCGTAGAAAAATTCTCGAGCAGGAGTTCTCGGATATCTATCTGGTATTCGACATGGATCCTCACGATCCGCGTTACAACAAGGACCTGCTCGATAAGGCCATGAGGTTCTTCTCGGAC
>JAFVZR010000230.1 GCA_017508065.1 Candidatus Methanomethylophilaceae archaeon | reverse complement strand
TGGGACGATGTGATGATCCACGGATTCATCATGGCACCCGACGGAACCCCGATGCACTCCTCGATCGGAAACGTCATCGACCCCATCCCAATCCTTGAGAACTATGGTGCGGATGCGCTCAGGTACTACGCAGCCACCTGTTCACTCGGAATCGATCACGCATTCAGGGAGAAGGATGTCATCCGTGGAAAGAAGCTCTCCATCAAGGTCTTCAACATCGGACAGTTCGTCAGCAGATTCATCAAGGATGTCCCCAAGACCTGTGACACCCTCAGGACCGCGGACAAGTGGATCATCAGTAAGTTCTCCAAGGTCGTCAAGGCCGTCACCGAGTACTTGGACGTCTACCAGTTCGACAAGGCGATGAAGGAGGTCGAGGGATTCATCTGGCATGAGTTCGCGGACAACTACGTCGAGATGGTCAAGGCAAGGTCCGACGATGCAGTCAGGTACACCCTCTACAACGTCTTCCTCGGATGCATCAAGATGCTGGCGATCTTCCAGCCCCACATCACCGAGGACGTCTACCAGGAGCACTTCAAGGCGATCGATGGAAACAAGTCCATCCACCTCACCGCATGGCCCGAGCCCATCTTCATCGACGAGGATGCAGAGGTCGAGGGAGATGCACTCTCTAAGGTCCTCGCTGAGATCCGTGCATGGAAATCCGAGAGGAAGATCCCTCTGAACGCAGAACTCTCCATGATCGAGTTCGTCGGTGCGGAGGCCAAGCTCTTGGAGACCTCCAAGGCAGACATCTCCGAGACCACCAAGGCCAAGGAGGTCATCATCGCTCCCGAGGCTGACCTCACCGAGGAGATTGTTGCCATCAAGCCCCTGCACAAGGTCCTCGGACCCGCATTCAAGGCTGAGGCAAAGGCAATCGTCGCAGCGGTCGCAGCCATGGATGTCGCCGATGCGGCAAAGATGCTCCAGGCCGGTGCGATCGAGGTCGAGATCGACGGAAACAAGGTCTCTGTCGGCGCAGAGTACTTCGAGACAGAGAAGCGCCTCATGCTCGATGGAAAGGCTGTCGAGACCATTCAGGTCGGAAACATCCTCGTCCTTGTCGAGCTTTGAAACCAATTCCCGGCTTCGGCCGGGATTTTCAAAATTTAATCTGATTTGAAGATCCTATCCCTTCATGAAAGTTCCGGGAATCCCTTTCTTCCTACGATCTCATCCATCCCTATCAGCAGGATGTTGTGATCCTCCGCATATTCCAGAAGTTCGTTAGTGAACCCCGATCTGGAGATGATCATCGGACGTCCGTTCTTATTCAATGCCCTCATGTGTTCTTCAAGTTCTAACAGTGTGCTCAACCCACATTTCTCATTACGGAATTTACACTCCACGAACAATTGGACGATATTGTTCCCGACGTTGATGTCGGCTACGATATCGATCTCCGATGATTCGTATGAGGTGCCTTTCTCGTTCTTCGTGACAGTGGTCCCCCACCACTTACCTATCTCCTTGACATCGTAGTTATCGATGAGCAGAGATTTACAGAATTCCTCGAACATCTTTCCGTGCAATGTTAGGATATTCGGCAGTATGTTCCCATATATCTTTTCAGGATCCTTCGATTTGGTGGTGAGCATCCTCAATATGTGGAAATGGAATGCGAGCATATTGTCCTTGATGTAGTATATGGCTGGTTTTCTTGGAGCGTTTGCCATTGGATTGTGTTTGGATACGAGGTTCAACGATTCCAGTATGGCGAGATGTGCGGAACATCTGTTCCTTTCGATACCGGTGATGTCCGAGATCTCCTTGATGTGGTTGCGACCGTATGCTATCGCATCCAGTATGGATATGATCTCATCCTGATCCTTCAGTTCACGGTTTATGATGTTGGTGCCTTCGGTATTGAATATCGAATTGTCCTCCAAGACGTATCTTGTAAGGTAATCCTTGTATGATTCTGCAGGGGTATCATCCAGGTAGTAGGGTATTCCTCCTGTGGTCAGATATAACCTGAGGGAATCGACATCATCAAGATTTGGATGAAACTCCTTCATCGAATCGTAGGGCATCTCGTGAACGTAGTATTTTCTCACACGTCCGTACAATGGTTTGCTGTAGTCGGATACTTCCGATTCCATCATCTTCACGGATGAACCGCTCAATATCAGGAACGAGTCGTGTATGTAGTTATCTATGAAATCCTGAGTGATGGATGAGAAGACTCCATCCTTGTCAGACATGTATGGGTATTCATCGAATACAATGACAATCCTCTTCTTTTTGGTTATCGTCGATAGATCCTTGAAAAATTCCATTGGGTTCTCGTAGTAGGTTTCCTTTCCATGGTAGTCTGACATGACGGATGCGATTTTCAAAAGGTTGACCTCTGAAGACGATTTGATGAATTGGATGTAGATCGCATCCATATCTTTGATCAATTCCTTTATCAGGGCAGTTTTTCCGATGCGTCTTCTTCCTATGATCGCACAGGATCTGATTTTGGGATCGTCGATCATGTCGATCAGATCATGGATCTCCTTCTCTCTTCCAATAAATCTGCCCATATGTATCATATGGATTAGGTGGTATATAAAGTAATATAGTTTGCTAGATTTTACTAGCAAACTTTTTATTTGCTAGTATTTACTAGCAAACTTTACAATATCTATTGTGAGTTGTTATGCGACCTCATAAAATAGGAAAAGTCCCCTCACTTGGAGGGGTTGTTATGGTTTGTACGGTCAGAGTGAACTCATATGATCATTGAGTTCGGAAGGGCAGAGGCCCTTACAGAACTCTGGGGTGACATCGACACCTTTCTTCTGACATGTGTTGTACAGTACATTCGCCATCTGATCGGTCCATCCGATCTGGAATTCCGAGACTGACCATGCGGACTCGAATGTGGATACGTCCGTTCCGCAGACCTCGGCACAGGTCTCGGTACATTCATCATAGTTGTTGGGGTCCACCATGTAATCGGTAGCGTCCTTGAGGGCGGAAACGAACCTCTTGATCTCCGCATTCTTCTCTATGTAGATGTCCTTGGTTGTGATGTACACGGAAAGTCCATATGAGTCGATATCCGCGTTGGATCCGATCACGTAACTGCCGGAGATGGTCGTGAGCGTATTGTCTGGGTAAGGCTGGCTTGCTGCCAGGATATCGATTCCCTTGTTACTCATCGTACTCGGTAGAAGATTGGCCTTGATGTTGTACAATGTGACGAGTTTATCATTGTCCTCTTCACCGAAATCATTGAACGAGATATCCATATGGCTCATCCAGGATCTGATCTCGGATTCCGTGGTGGATCCCTGTTGTACACCAAGCGATATGGGCCTTCCCAATGATTCCTTCGCATTCTCGAAGGATGCCTTCACATCGTCCTTGTTATCGGATCCTTTATCATAAGGCGTGATCGCCATTGAACCGGACATCTCGGGGGATGCTACCCATACCTGTCCGCCGGTGTATACGTTGGCCGCGCAAACAACCACTATATCTCTGCCGTATTTCTTGATGGCAGACGCCACAGGCCCCTCCCCTGTGTTGGCGATGTCCACTTCTCCGGTGAGAAGGAGGTTGACGGAATCCGAACCGCTACCCGATACCGCTACGGATTCCACATCAAGGTCATGTTCGGAGAACACATCTATGGACTCCGCGATGATCTGGGTCTCATATGCGCTCTTCTTGAGGTACGAGACCTTGAGCTCTGCATTCTCATCATCGTTGAGGAGGAATACGATTCCCACTCCTGCAACGATGAGGATCGCCACTATGGCAATGGCCATGATCTTCTTTGCATCCATCTTGTCACCTTCAGTTGGAACAGGAGCATGTAGGCATAAGTGCCAGGATCTCCTTCTTTATCTTGATCATATCATAGGACATCGGATCCCTGTTCAGCTTCTCATCCAATTTCCATTCCTTGATGACCTCTCCCGGTGATTTCGAGAGTAGGATTATCCTGGTGGAGACCAACAGGGCCTCATCGATGCTATGTGTGACGAACACCACCGTCTTCCTCTTCTCCTTCCAGATCCTGACGATATCGTTGTCAAGTTTAGCACGGGTCTGTTCATCCAGTGCTGAGAAGGGCTCGTCCATCAGGAATACCTCGGAATCCATGGCCAACAGTCTGGCTATTGCCACTCTCTGTTTCATTCCTCCCGAGAGTAGGTTGGGTCTGTAATCGGCGAAGTTCTCCATGCCCACTGTCTCCAATGCTTTCATGGAGATCGCGGACCTCTCCTTCTCCGGAACGTTCTTACATTCAAGTGCCAGATTGATGTTGGACAATACTGAGAACCATGGCAGGAGACTGAATTCCTGGAACACCACGCCTCTTTCGGGGGAGGTCCCTTCAATGGGGTTTCCGTTGAATCTCACCTCTCCGAGGGTAGGTCCTTCGAATCCTGCGATGAGGTTCAGCATCGTGGTCTTACCGCAACCGCTGGGTCCGATGAGTGAAACGAATTCTCCCTTCTCGATGTCGATGTTCACATCCTTCAGGACTATCCTCGCCTCATCCTTCTTTCTGCTTGTGTAATATGCCTTGGATACATTGGATAATGCGATCTGTCCCATCAGTATCCCTCCTCCAATCCGAGTTTATGGCGGGCATACTTCTCTATGGATGAGAAGAGCACCTTGTCGATGAACAGGCCTATGGCACATATGATGACGATGCATCCGAACGCGCCCACATAGTCCAGGTTGTCACGGAGGAATTCCATTGCGGAACCAAGACCTATTCCTGTTCCGATGAGCATCTCGGCCGCGATCAGTACTCTCCATGCACTTCCAAGTCCTACTCTGAGTCCGTTGATTATGGATACCAGTGCGTAGGGGATCAGGACCTTGATGAACATGATGGAACGTGTCGCACCCATCATCCCTGCTGCACGTATGATGACCTGCGGTACCATACGGATACCTCCTGCAACGTTGAGGGTTATGACTGTACAGGATACAGCGAATATGATGAAGACTGCCGCATCGTCACCAAGACCGAAGAGGAGCAATGCGATGGGTACCCATGCAAGGCCGGGTATGGATTGGAAGACTGTGACTGGCACTATTCCAACCGAATAGATTTTCGTATAATAGCCGAGGATCGATCCTCCGATGATACCTACCACTGCCGCAAGTGAGAACGCTATTGCCAATCTCTTGAGGCTGGCCACAGTGTGTTCCATGATGTTCCTGCCGGTACCATAGATGTCGATATCGATATGACCCAGCACATACCCGATGGATTCCGCGGGCGTGGGGAAGGACATGGCAAGGTCCTTGATGTCGTTGCAATACCATGCCAGGCATTGCCAGATGAGTAATGTGACGACGATCCCCAGAATGAACGTGATTGCAGTCTTTCCAAGGTTCTGCCAGAATGCCGAACTCATTTGGACATATCCGGATTCAAGATTTTCATCGGAGATGTGTTCCGCAATCCTTCTGTCATTGGAAGATCTGATCGTCATATTATCGTGTCCAAAATAATATTGAGTCAAGCATATATTAATTTATTTCAAAATAAAATAATGAGTTTTTCAATGATTCCGATATTCCAGGACCTGGTCGATCCAAGATGTGGTATGCATCCAGGGGCATCACAATATCACTTTCACAAGGCACGTATTTTCATAGATACATTGCATTCTGGTACCTATGAGAAAGGATCTTGGAGTCAAACCCTGCATCTACCCTGAACCTGTATTGATCCTTGCCGCATATGGCGAGGACGGAGTCCCCTGTGCGATGAATGCCGCATGGGGCGGTATCCATGAGGAGAACGAGTTGTTTATCTGTCTCGATCGCAGTCATAAGACCACGGAGAACATCCTCCTGAAGAAGGAGTTCACCGTAAGTATCGGAACCGAGGATTATGTTGCAGCCTGCGATTATGTTGGGATAGTTTCCGGTAACGATGTGCCAGACAAGGTATCCAAGGCAGGGTTCACCGTCACCAAGAGTGATAAGGTCGATGCACCCATCATCAACGAATTGCCAATGGCCATAGAGTGCAGGATGAAATCCTTCGATAGTGCCAGGTGTGAACTCATTGCGGAGATCGTCAACATCAGTGTTGATGAATCCGTGTTGAACGCAAAGGGCCTTGTGGATCCGATGAAGTTGCGCCCGATCATCTATGATGGATTGAACAGGGACTACTACGGGTTCGGAAAGGTGGTCGGAAAGGCCTTCGGTGAAGGTAAAAAACTATTCTGATTTGTTATGTAGGTTATTCTATCGGTTACCGGCTTTTCCGGTAGCCGATGGGATAATATACTATGGATTCACAATTATTAGTATGAAGTTGAAACTCTACTCAGTCTATGTGCTGGTCGTATTGGCATTCATCTTTGCCCTTACCAACCTGGCAGCATATCTTGCAGCTGGTATCGACAACACCGACAACTTCACCGGAAATCTGGTCCCCCTGATTCTCGGAGTATGTTTCGGTATCGCTACCTATGCGATGTATAAGAGGCACCCTGCCGGATGGATTGCATTCCTTGTCGGAATCGTCATCCTTCTCGTTCAGGCCATCCTTTCGATCTCACTCAGTAATCTTGGGGCTATTACGACCATTTGTATCTATCTCTTCATGGTCTTCTACCTCATCGACGATGAGATCATGAGGATCTTCCACCTCAAGAAGTAAAAACATTTAAAAAAAAGTGACCTGACACCCCTATAACGGGGTGTCAAGGTACCATCATTCTTCGATCACTTTGACGGTGATGTGCTTACCCTTGTGTTTGCACTTGGTAAGGTCCATGGTCATCCTGTTGGCGAAGTCCCTGTGGACCTCGACGATACTGGAATCCTCGGACATGTCGATCTTTCCGATCGCTACATCCCTGACCCTGGCGTTGCGGATGATGAAGTCTGCGAGGGAGACCCTGTTGTAACCGTCACCCTTACCAAGGTTGACCTTGAACTTCGCCATTCCGAAGGGGTCGGAGATCTGGTCGTAATCGACGACCTTCTTGATTCTGGGTTTGATGTTGGGGTCCTCGGGAACGAGCATCTTCTCGATGACCATATCGACCCTTCTCTGGAATTCAGTGACGAGGTGTTCCTCACCGGAGGTGACGAAGGAGATGGCGGTTCCCTCCTTTCCTGCACGTCCGGTC
>JAFVZR010000229.1 GCA_017508065.1 Candidatus Methanomethylophilaceae archaeon | reverse complement strand
TCACCCAGAAACAGACCTGTCCGTAGACGGTCTCGGGTCTGAGGGTGGCGGCGACGAGGTACTCGTCACCGTGTTTGAACTTGAGGAGGGTGTACTCCTGAGTCTCCGCATTTCCTCCTTTGGAGATATCGGTCTCGGAGGCATCGACTGCGACGGGGCCGCAACCAGGGCATGCGGGTGCGAAGTAGGGCTTCTGGATGAGGAGTCCCTTCTGGTGGAGTTTGCGGAACTGCCACTGGATGAACTTTCCATAGTCCTTGTTGAGTGTACAGGTGAATCTGCGCCAGTCTGCAAGGAATCCGAATCTTTTCCAATATTCCTCGACGTACACGTTGCAGAAGAAATCGACGACGTTCATGGGCTCGGTCAGCTCTTCGAGTTTCTCCTCGGGGCATCCGTTCCTGAGGAGGTATCCGATCGTACCGTCGTCCTTGGTCTTGTCCTCCTTCCAGATGGGGAGTTCCTTCCTAATCTTGTTAGCGAGGGAGATGGATCCGTTTCCGGTAGCGTGTGCACCGACGGGGAACATGACGTTGTGTCCGGTCATACGTTTGTATCTACCGATCGCATCGACGTAGCTGAATCCTCTCATATGTCCTACATGGAGGTATCCCGTCACACCGGGGTATGCGAAGATCAACATGAACTTCGGTCTGTCATCCCTGTTGGCAAGGTTGAGCTCGTTCTTCGCCCATCTGTCCTGCCATTTCTTCTCCATTGCTGCGTAATCTACTTTCTTATCGGTTTCGCCATATTCGGATGCCATATTCGGAACCTCTTCTCTATAATGGGATGCGGATTGTTTGACTATATATTAAGGATACGCGCGCACGTGAGGTAGGACACGTAGGACACGGTCGAATCCATCCACGATCCGTCTGACTTTTTCGAACACATGTCCAACAACAGTGATAAATCCTTGAAGTGCTATGCATCTGGTACATTCAATTACTCGTGCAACTCCCCATACCCCTACGTCTGAGCGCGTTGAGCAATGTATGACATAATCTCCCTTGTGTGGAGGACATTGTAGGGCATTGTAGGACAATTTTATATACAGTGTATGACATCCTATATCTAGCGGATAGGGATGCCCGCTAATCGACAGGATTGATGAAAATGGAAGACGAGAAGATTTCTCTTAGGATCTCCAGGGAAGAGCTCCTTGCGTTGGACCTCTACTTGGCGAAACACCCGGAGAAGGGCAGCCGTTCACACTTCATCAAGAACGTCATCCGTGAGTGCTTGGATAGGGATGCCCAGGCAGGATCGGAGGAAATCGAGGAGAGGAGGGCGGAGGCCAGCAACGACATCGTCGTAAAACTTCCACCTTACCTCAGAGCGTCCGTGGATGCACTCGCTCAGACTCTGTACAACTCTCCGGAGGAATACATTCGCGAGCTTGTGAGAAGGGACCTGGACGCCGATGGCCAGAAGGCTAAGGATGTGCGCGATCGTGCCATCTTTGTGGCAACTTCGGAGATTGGCCTATAAGTCAAACAGAAGGGATGGAAACAGGATGGCCGACTATGTCGGCATCCGCACTTTAAAACCGATTAAATCAAGTTCAAGAGGTGAAGTGGGATGGACAATGTCATTATCGAACCGCGTATCGCGGTAGTAGGTGTCGGAGGTGCAGGTTGCAACGTGGTGAGTTGCGTCTATGATGCCGTTCCTTCCGCTGAAGCCATCGCCATCAACACCGACAGGGAGGCACTCCGTGATGTCAGGGCGGATAAGAAGCTCTACATCTGCCAGTCCGTCACTAAGGGTGAGGGGACAAAGGGGGACAGCGTCCTTGGAAAGAGGTGTGCGCAGGCACACCTGGAAGAGATCGAGGGCGCGATCGCCGGTAACGATGCGATCTTCATCGTTACAGGAATGGGCGGAGGTACCGGAACAGGTGCGGCACCCATCATCGCAGAAATCTCTCGCCGTCTCGGTATGATGACCTTCATGATCGCCATCGATCCGTTCTCCTTCGAGAGCGGAAGGGCGGATGTCGCAAGGAACGGACTGTCCAGGCTCAAGGCCGTTTGTCCCGACACGATCGTCGTCGAGAACGACCTCATGGTGTCCAAGATGCCCGATTCCTCCATGCGTGCAATCTTACACTCAGTCAATACCTCTATTTCCTCCTTCATCGCAAGGAAGGTCAAAACCATTAGGCAGTGCCTCTGTGAGGACTTCGATAGGATCGTGTCCGAAGCGGTCGAGAATGCTGCCAGTACCCAAGAGATGGCAACGCCCGCATTGATGTCCGGTGCGGCGAAAAAGATCACGGAATGACGATTAGTTCTCTCCCAGCGTGGGGGCGAAAGCCCCCACGCACACCGTGATCCAAATCATATTGAGTCGTAAGGCTTCATGTTCGGGGCGTAGGACGACAAAGGCATATATCCCGAACGATTCACGTCGATTATGGGAAAGAGCGACACGTTGTTCACCAGGGATTTTCTGTTGGTAGCTGCGATCACGCTCTGTTCTTCATTGAACTATTTCACGATCCTCATCAACATCACCGCGTTCGCGATATCATCTTTCGGTGCCACAACCGCACAGGCGGGTGCGAGCGCAGGACTCTATGTCATCGGAGGGTTGGCGTCCAGACTCCTTCTAGGTAAGTATGTGGAGTTCGTAGGAAGGAAGAGGATGTTGATTATGGCACTGTTCGGTGCCCTGTTCATGTCATTCACGTACTTCATCGTGTCTTCGTTGTTCATGTTGTTCGTCATAAGACTGTTGCATGGAATCACATACGGTGTTGCCAGCACATGTACGTCGGACATCATCGCCAAGATCGTCCCACCGTCCAGGAGAGGGGAGGGTCTGGGATACTATGCACTGAGCATCACCATCTCCACCGCCGTCGGACCGTTGTTGGGTATGACATTGTCTCCGGACTACACCCTGGTGTTCATGGTCGGTGTCGTGATGTACTCCCTCGCATTGCTGTTTGCGTTCATCGTATGTGTTCCTGAGGAGACCCTTACCGCGGAACAGGTGAAGGAGGCGAAGAGTTTCTCCATCGAGAATATGCTGCAGTTGTCCGCTTTGCCTCTGGCGATGGTGACGATGGTGTTCTTCCTTGCATATTCCGGAGTGCTCTCCTTCATCTCCGCGTATGCGGAGGACATCGATATGGTGCGCACCGCGTCGTTCTTCTACATCGCGGTGTCCGCCGGAACCCTGCTCTCCAGATTGACCACCGGTAAGATCTTCGATACAAGAGGGCCCAACGGGATCATCACCCTTGGTTATGTGATGTTCATCATCGGCATGGTTATGTTTTCCAGGACATCCGTCGATGCATTGTTCCTCCTGTCCGGATTCGGTCTTGGATACGGTATGTCGATCGTGTTCGCGGTATGTCAGGCATCCGTCATCTCGATGAGTCCCGTCCACAGGTATGGTGTGACCACCTCCACGTTCTCGGCCATCGTCGATCTCGGTTCAGGAATGGGCCCCATGATACTCGGATTCCTGATCCCGATCCTTGGATACAGGGATATGTACCTTGTCTGTGCCGTATTGGGTGGGGTCAGCCTGTTGTTGTACTGGTTGGTGCACGGCAGGAAGGTCCTCATGTCGTCATACAGATGACATGAGATGTAAAAAGGTCCCGACCATATGGTCGGGAAGTTGTTTCATGCCTTGTTCTTCATGTATTCGAATCCAAGGTCGAATGCCTTGAGATTCAGATCGAGGAACTTTGGAGGCACGTTCTCCTTCAGCTTTTCGAGGAGCAATTCCTTAGACAGTGGGAATCCCTCCACAGCTGCAACGGCTCCAATCATGACTGCGTTCGCCGCGACCGCCTTTCCTGCCTCGATTGCGAGGTTGGTGGCACCGATGGTCATGATGTTCGAGTTGAGCTTCATGGCTGCATCCACGAGTGATTGAACTTCAGGATAGGTCTCGAATCCTGCTGCGACCATGGATGGGTACACGGGATCTAGGTTCATGATGACCTTCGTATCCTTGTTACAGAGCCCGAGGTTCCTGCAGGTCTCAGCAGGTTCGAATCCGAGCAGGAGGTCTGCTCCGCCGGCTGCCTCCAGAGGGCTGATGGTGCCCTTTCCGAATCTGAGTGTACAGAGGACGCTTCCTCCCCTCTGTGCCATTCCGTGTACCTCGCTCATGGCCACATCGTATCCTGCGGACATGGCTGCATTACCGAGGACCATGGATGCAAGGAGGACTCCCTGTCCTCCGACTCCGACGATCTGGATGGTATACTTCATTCACTGCACCTCCTTGAATGCATCCTTGGGACACACGCTAGCGCACATTCCACATCCGACACACTGTGTGAGGTCGGTCTCGATGAGTCCGTCCGTTTTCTTGATGAGTGCTGGACATGCGATGGTCTTGACACATGTCTGACATTTGATACACTTCTCGGGGTCGACGGACAGCTGTTTTCCGCTGAGCGCTTTCCTCTTCTTCGCATCTATCTGACACGGTCCTTTGGAGATGATGACGGACACTCCGTCGTATTCGAGGGCATCCTTCATGATCTTGGACGTGGTCTTCACATCGAACGCGTTGACGACCTCCACGAATTCTACACCGATTCCGCGGACGACATCCTCGATGCTGATGGATTCGGTTTTGATTCCACCGAAGTCCCTTCCGGTTCCGGGATTGGGCTGTTGTCCGGTCATAGCGGTGATACGGTTGTCGAGGATAACCATCGTGAGTTTGTGGTTGTTGAACTTGGCGGAGATGAGGGGCTGGATCCCGGAGTGGAAGAACGTGGAATCCCCGAGGAATGCTACCGCCTTCTGATCGGTGGCCTCTGCGAATCCTCCTGCCACACCTGCTCCTCCACCCATACAGAGGACGAAATCCGCCATTCTGAACGGAGCCTGGGATCCGAGCGTGTAACATCCGATATCGGATGCATATACGACGTTCTTCCCTGCAGCAGCCTTCTTCATCGCTGCGAACGTTCCTCTGTGTGGACATCCGACACAAAGGGTCGGAGGCCTCATGGGAAGGTCCACATCGACCTTTCCGAGAGGTTCGGGGAATCTCTGTACCTCCACGTACGACGCGAGTTTGGTGATGGTGTCGGGGGAGAACTCCCATTGGCGGGGGAGCGTACCATCCCTCTTACCGATGACGGGAACATCGAGTCCGTTCATTCCCATGATCTTGTACACGTTGTCCTCGAGGTAGGGTTCCAATTCCTCTACGACGATGATCCTCTTCTTGCCCTTGATGAATTCAGCGATCTTCTTTTCGGGAAGGGGGTAGGTGAATCCGAGCTTGAGGATGGCTGCACCCTTGATGAATTCCTTGACATAGGTGTATGCGACACCGGATGTGATGATTCCCACGTCGGAATCCGCATCTCCGTCGATGAAGTTGAGAGGGGAAGTCTCGGACAGTTCCGCTGCCTCTGCATTCCTCTCGAGGAG
>JAFVZR010000024.1 GCA_017508065.1 Candidatus Methanomethylophilaceae archaeon | reverse complement strand
CCATCAGATCGAGATCCGTGGGAATGCCTGCGGCACGGAGCATGGAAGCGATCTCGGAACACTTCGTCCTCATGTCCTCGGTGACGGGGAGTACGTATGCGTCCACCCCCTTGCACTCGAAGGTCTGACCCTCCTTCTCGATGGCAAGGAGCACCCTGTCGAATCCGATGGCGAATCCGGTGGAGAACACCTCGCTTCCTCCGTAGATCTGGGACAGTGTATTGGAACCTCCTCCGCAGATCTGTTTCTCCGCACCGAGCGAAGGTGCCTCGATCTCGAAGACCATTCCGGTGTAGTAGTCGAGACCCCTTACGACTCCGAGATCGATCTCGATGTCCCTAACGCCCATGACATCGAGGAGTTCGACCAACTGTCTCAGATAGTCACCTGCCTCTCCGGGGACCTTGGTGAGTACGGATGAATCACCGACGGTCTCGGTGAGTTCGAAGATCTCCTCCATGACATCGTCGGCGACACCCATCTCCTTCATCAGGGGGCGTGCCTCGTCGTAGAGCTTCTTGTCGAGCTTCTGAAGGACCTCAGCGGCCCTCTCCTTGGGAACGCCCGCATCGGCGATCATCTGTCTGAGGACTCCGATGTGACCGATACGGATCCTGTACTCCTTAAGACCCAGTGCCTTGATCATAGCGGCTGCCATGGCAATGACCTCCGCATCGGAACTTGCGTTGGGGTTACCGATGAGCTCCGCACCGAACTGGAAGAACTCCCTGTACCTTCCGCTCTGGGGCCTCTCGTACCTGAAGCACTGACCGAAGTAGAACAACTTCAACGGTTTGGGATCGTTGCTCATCTCGTTGACGAACATACGGATGACTGCTGCGGTCATCTCGGGCCGGAGGGCGATGTCCCTGTCTCCCTTGTCCTTGAACGCATAGAGCTCCTTGAGCACGTTGGGACCGGACCTTGCGATGAAAAGCTCGGCCTCCTCGAAGATGGGTGTGGCCACTTCTCTGAAACCGAATGTCTTTGCAGTTCCTCTAAGGAGACCCTCGTAGTGTCTCCTTCTCTCCATGTCGTCGGGGAGGAAGTCCCTTGTTCCGCGCGGGCGTTCAATCATACACACGCGTATAGGTAGAGACTATAAAAATGAGTGGATGGAACCGAACATCCCCATAACACATGCTGGCACATCATCAGCGCTTGACGATGATGCAGACGATGTCCTCGTCCATGACCTTGTGGTCGAGTCCGACGGTCTGACCGGGGAACTTGGCACTCTTACCCCAGACCATGGCGTACCTGAAATTCTGCTTGAACGCCCTGTGAATGAGCTCACATACGTCACCGACGGTGTTACCGCGCTTGACGATCAGAGGGATGTCCATGTCCGCCTCCTGTCCCTGAGGTTTGAGGTAGATACGGATCATGTCGATGGTGTCGTACAATCCCTGCTTGAGCTCCTCCATTCCGAGACCGGTAGCGGCGGACACGGGGAACTTCTTGTAATCAGGATTCATCGCGTAGGCATGTTCCAACTGGCCCTCCATGGCGATGTCCACCTTGTTGACGGCCATGATCGCCTTGATGTAGACCCTATTGCCTGCAAGGACGTCCAACATCTGCTCGACGTTGATGTCCTCACGGACGACGACGGTGGCATTGACGTAACCATATGCGGCGACCATGTCCTTGATGATCTCGGGAGTGATCTTCGTCAGCTTGAGTGTGGGCTTGACGAGGATTCCGCCCTGTTCCGCACCGGTGATGGTGACATCGGGCTTGGACTGGTTCAGACGGATGGCTGCGTTCCAGAGCTCCTTGAAGAGAACGGAGATGTCGGGGTTGAAGACATCGACGACGAGGAGAATGACATCCGCGGACCTTGCGGCTGCGATGACCTCCCTTCCCCTTCCCTTACCACGGGACGCGTCCTTGATCAGACCGGGCATATCCAGGATCTGGATCTTGGCATGCTTGTATACCATGACTCCGGGAACGACATCGAGGGTGGTGAAGTGGTATGCTCCTACCTCGGACTTCGCTCCGGTGAGCCTATTGAGAAGAGTGGACTTTCCCACACTGGGGAATCCAACGAGTGCGACGGTCGCGTTTCCTGCCTTCTTGACATAGAAACCCTTGGTGTTACCCTTGGAGGATTTCCTCTTCTCGTCCTCCATGGTCAACTTAGCGATCTTCGCCTTGAGTTTACCGATGTGACCTTCGGTAGCCTTATTGTATTTGGTCTTGGCGATCTGTTCCTCCAATTCCTTAATCTGCTCCTCAATGGTAGCCATCGGTATCCTCCGTATCGCGAGTGATGATTCCCTATTATTTAATGGGTGTCGCGCGCGACCCTATCGGGACATGGAAAAATCGACCGTGCGAGGGATGGTCCGAGTCCCAGATTCGAAGGGAGGTTGGTTCGGGCACTGCACCCCTATTTATACTTCTCAAAATATAGGCCACACATGGAAAACAACCCAAGGAAACCATACAATGGATTCATTGGTACTACTCGCGCAAAGATACTGGGTCTTGTGCTCGCATTCGTCGTGACGTTCATGATGATGTACCTTGGAGCATACACCAAGTACTGTCTTTTCGTCTTCGTCGGTGCATTGCTTTTCGTCATCCCGAAGGCTTTCGGTGTGAAGAGCTTCAAGGCAATGGCCGTTCTGGGTGTCGCGTTCTTCCTGGTAACCACATTCGTCGGTGCATACCTGGTCACGATCCCAACAATCGAGGATGCGCAGGATACCGAGATAGAAGGTACGTTCTACGGATACGACGTACAGCAGATCTCCGGTACCGATGACTACAGGATCTACATCCACTACGATGGTGCCAGCGCACCCACTTTGAACTACACGCAGATCACCAGCTGCAGCTTCGAGTACCTGTTCGGTTCTCAGAAGACATCCGTGATGGAGAAGGCGTCCGGAAACCAGTACACCACCACGGTCAAGCTCGCCGACAACAACGTCTATCTTGTCTCGTTCAATGCTGACGATAAATGGTCCCAGACCTCCGTGATCGATGAGACCATCAACTCCGATACGCTGCAAAAGACTGCAATTGCGGGAAACATGTACGTCAACGGTATCCCTACCGTGATGTTCTTCCTGGTTCTGCTCTTCTCCACCTGGATGAGAAGGAACTTCGAGAAGCAGAGGGCCAAGTTCGAAGCGGAGGGCCGCCTGTATCCGAAGGGATACGGACTCTGTAAGAAGTGCGGAATGACCGTCCTCCCCGGTGAGAAGGTCTGCAGGAAGTGCGGAGAGCCCATCGACATCCCCGAGGAGATCCAGAGGGCCACGCTCGCCAAGCTGTACGGTACGGAGAAGTGCCCCAACTGCGGAAACGATGTCATCAAGATCGAGAAGGTCTGTCCCAGATGTAAGACCCAGATGCCAGGTCGTGAGGTTCTTGCCGAGGGCGAGACCTTCAAGTGTTCCGATTGCGGAGCGGATGTTCCTGTCGATGCGGACAAGTGCCCCATGTGTGGCGTGAAGTTCGAGGACGATTCGGATGAGCCAGCAGTCGAATGCTTCAAGTGCTCCGAATGCGGTGAGCTCGTTCCGGAGAACGCTACGTTCTGCGAGAAGTGCGGTGCAAAGTTCGATAAGGACTGATCCGTACCATAAAAGGGGGATTTCCCCCTTCTTTCTTATTCTAAGGATAGTTTAAATGGCTGTTCGTCCATAGACCCGACGGATGCCCTCTGCTAAAGACGATATTATAACCAGTACTGCGGCGAAGAAATCCATCGCCGAAGACCTTGCAAAGAAGCAGCGCGAGATCTCCGTCACGGAATTCTTCGAGAAGAACAAACATATCCTCGGATTCGACAGCCGTGCCAAATCCCTGCTCATGGGAATCAAGGAGGCCGTCGACAACTCCCTCGATGCCTGTGAGGAGGCCAACATCCTTCCGGACATATATGTCAGGATAGATGACCTCGGCGAGGACGAATATAGGATCATCGAAGAGGACAACGGACCGGGAATCGTCCATAAGATGATCCCCAATGTGTTCGGACGTCTCCTGTTCGGTTCCAGGTTCCATGCATTGAGACAATCCAGAGGACAACAGGGTATCGGAATATCCGCTACCATCATGTACGGTAACATCACGACCGGAAAGGCCGTTCATGTGAAGTCCATGATCGAGGGCGATATCGCACGCCAAATGGATATCGTCATCGACACCAAGACCAACCGCCCCGTCGTATCCAATGACACCGCATTCATATGGGAAGGCAAGGAGCACGGAACCTACATCGAGTACTACATCGCAGGAAAGTACATGAACGGTAAGCAGTCGGTGTACGAATATCTGAAGAACACCGCTATCGTCAATCCTCATGCCAGGATCACGTTCGTCGATCCCAAGGGCAACACATTCGTCTTCGAAAGGGCGACCGACATAATGCCCATCAAATCCAAGGAGATCAAACCGCACCCCGAAGGAATGGAGATCGGTCAGCTCCAGAAATACGCACAGAACACCGCACAGAAGAATGTGAAGGCATTCCTCACCGGGGACTTCTCCAGGATCACATCCAGGATCGCCGACGAGGTTCTCGAGAAATCTGGAGTGTCCGAGAAGACCAAACCCGATAAGCTCACGAGGGACCAGTGCAAGGACATCATCAAGGCATTGGGAACCGTGAAGATCATGGCACCGCCCACCGATTGTCTTTCCCCCATCGGGGACAATCTGATCAAGAAGGGACTTATGCACGTCCTGGACGGTATGCGTCCCGACTACTATGCACCGCCTGTCACCAGACCACCGAAGTCCGTGAACGGTAACCCGTTCGTCGTGGAGGCGGGAATCGTCTACGGAGGAGACATCCCCTCCGACGGACCCGTGCAGATCCTCAGGTTTGCCAACCGTGTGCCCCTCCTGTATCAGCCAGGTGCATGTGCGATCACCAAGGCGGTATCCAACCTCGATTGGAGAAGGTACGGACTCGAGCAGAGAGGAGGAAAGGGAGTCCCCTACGGACCTGCCATCATCCTCGTCCATATCGCATCCACCAAAGTACCCTTCACATCCGAAGGTAAGGAAGCGGTCGCGGACTTCGAGGAGATCGCAAGCGAACTCAATCTCGCACTCAGACAGTGCGCGAGGAACCTCAAATCGCACCTCAACAAGAACGAGAGGAAGAAGAAGACCCGTGCCAAGTTCGAGATCGTTCAGGAGATCCTCCCGATGATCGCGCAGAAGTCCGCCGACTTCCTCGACAGGCCGGTCCCCGACCTCGATATGACGATCTCGAAGATCATGAACGTCATATGGGTCGAACCTACCGTGGAGAAGAAGAAACGCTCACGTGACATCACGTACACGGTGTTCAACTACACCAGGGACGTCCGTTCCATGAGGATCCACACTCAGGTCCCCAAGGAATCCGTCAACCTGTCCCTCTATTCGAGTCTCGGATTCGTGGAGATGAACGAAGACGGAAAGGTCACCTGGGAACTTACCGACATCGAACCCTCCAAGCATGTCGATATCAAATTCGAACTGACGGGAGAGATGGCGGACACGTTCTCCGCAGGCGATGTCTATGTATCGGGAATCAACCCCGTCATGGTGATGGGTGCCGATGCACTCCCCGGAGATTGGGGAATCAAAGGAATGGAGATCAAGACGTACGAGTCCGATCTCCTTGTGGATGAGGATGATGATGCAGTAGAGGAGGTCGAGAACCTTGACGATGAATGAGAATGAAACGAAGACAGTGAACAACCTTTCCCAGATCGTCGAGTCACTCTACAACCAGATCAACGTCGGTGACGTTCCGGAGATGAGTCTCGCACTCAGATCCAAGAAGAACATCACCTTCGACAGCAGACACGATGTTTGGACATACGGTGACCTTAAGACCACCAGGACCCTCAAGAACCTGAATGCGGCACACATGATGCTCAGAACGGTCTACACCGTGGATTTCATCAAAGACCAGATCGAACAGCAGAGATCCTCCACCTTGAGGGAGATGTACTACATCTCCGAAGGTTGGGGAAAGGCCAAGTTCCACTCCCAGGATGAGAGCAACCTCCTTGCAGAAGACCTTGAGGTCATATCCAAATGCATGAGGGAGGACTTCAAACTCCGTCCCGAGGAATCCGGTGCACACGTCTACGGAAACGTCACGTTCCGCACCATGACCAAGAAGGGAATGAAGAACATCCACTGTATGGACGATGTCGCCGAGACCGGTTTCGCAGTTCCATACAACGTGGATAACGGCGAGAGCTTCCAGATCGCACCCACCGATGCGGAATTCATCGTAGCGATCGAGACAGGAGGTATGTACGCCAGGTTGATCGAGAACGGATTCTGCGACAAGCACAACTGTATCCTCGTTCACCTGAGCGGTCAGCCCGCAAGGAGTACCAGGCGTATCATCAAGAGATTGAACGAGGAACACAAGATCCCCGCGATCGTGTTCACCGACGGTGACCCGTGGTCGTTCCGTATCTTCGCGTCCGTCGCATATGGTGCGATCAAGACCGCACACATCTCCGATTACCTTGCAACACCCAGTGCGCACTTCATCGGAATCACCCCCTCGGACATCCTGAACTACGACCTGCCCACCGACAAGCTGTCGGACAAGGATATCGGTGCACTGCACGCAGAGCTAACCGACCCCAGATTCAAGGATGAGTTCTGGACCAATGAGATCCAGGCGATGCTCGCCATGAACAAGAAGTCTGAGCAGCAGGCATTGGCAAAGTACGGATTGGACTTCGTCACGGACAAGTACCTTCCGGACAAGCTCAGTGAACTGGGTCTCTGAATTATCTTAAAAATGCCGTCGAGGTCGGAAAAGGCCTCGACGGCCGATTTTAATTCGTTTTCAACAGGATGCTTCCTTCACACGGCCAACGACGAAGTCCTTGTCCATGCTTGCGAGGAAGTTTGCAAGCCTGGGCCCCCTCTCCTTCTGGATGAGGATCCTGTACATCACCTTGAATGCGTTCTTGTTTCCGATGGGTGATGCAGAACCTGCCTCGGAGATAGCAGTACTGATAGCGTCCGATCCCCACTCAGCGACATCGAGCTTTGCTGCGAGGTCTGCAAGGAATGCCTTCTCGTCTGCGGAGAGCTCTACTGCGGGCATCTCCTTTGCGACGGAGAACCTGTACTTCTCGTCTGCATAACCGCCGTCCAACCAATACTTGGCGGAGTCGACCCTTCTCTTGATCGCTGCGATGTCGGCCTCGGTCGCACCCTCAAGGTATCCGGTGCGCTCGAGGATCTTCAGAACACCCTCGAAGTCATCTGCCATCTGAACGAGGTTGACCAGGTGTCCGTATGGGACCTGGACAGGGAGCTTCTCGGGAATGACGTTGTTCCTGGAGATGCGGTATGCGCTCATCAGGTTCTCGTCCTCCTCGGTCTGCTCGTCGGAGAAGTAGAGACGCTCGATCCTGTCGAACTCGTCTGCGATGATGGGCATTCCGTCCTTGAAGTCGTAGTCGATGGACTTGTAGGGGTTGACCCTGAGGAACATGTACTTGAGGACCTCTGGAGGATTCATCTGAATCGCATCGAGACCGGATACGACAGATCCCTTGGACTTGTGCATCTGCATGACCTGTCCCTTGGACTTGAACTGAACGAACTCGTAGGGGATGGGATAGACAGGCTCACCGTCGAAGATCTCCCTCACAATGACCTCTCCGGAATCGTAGGATCCGCCTGCTGCTGCATGGTCCTTTCCAAAGGGTTCGACGGAGGTGTTGAAGATCTTCCACTTTGCAGGCCACTCGAGCCTCCAGGGAAGCTTTCCCTCTCCCTTGGTGATGTCAGCCTTACCGTGGTGTCCGCACTTGCACTGGTACTCTACGTACGGATACTCGTAGCTGTCAAGGATGGGGTCGGTGAAACGACCGCACTTCTCACAGAGGGGGTTGAAGGGTGCCCAATCGGGTTTCATCTCCCTTCCGGTGACCTTGTTGAGGATCTCCATTGCCTTCTCGCGCCTCTTGAATGCCTTGTCGATGGACTCTGCGAACATTCCCTTGCGGTACATCTCGTTGACGAAGATGACTTCACATCTGACATCACAGGCCTTCATAGCGTTGATGAAAGGCTCGACATAGTGGTGGGCGTAACTCTTGTGCTTACCGCAGGGACAGGGGATGTCGCTGAGTGGCATGTTGACATACTTCTCGTACTCCTCGGGAAGGAACTCGTACCTCTTCCTGAGGGGATCGAAGTCATCTACGAGGTAGATCAACTTGACATCCTTACCGAGTGCCTCGAGTGCGCTGCGAACGGATTCTCCGGTGATAGCTTCCCTGAGACTGCCGACGTGGATCTCTCCGGAAGGACTGATACCCGTGGCAATCAGCGGTTTATCGCATTTTGATGCGATGTCTTTTGCAATTACGTCTGCCCAGTGCATACTAATCGGACGCCCATATTAATTATAATATATATGAGGGTTGGTCGAAAACGTGTGCCAGTAGATTAATGCACGCATTTCGATGAATTGAAAGGGTATTTATATCGTGTACCGAATGACCCATCATGGCTAAAAAGAACGAGGGCGGAGGTTTCTCCCAGTCCGCAGGACTTATGAGATACTTCGACTCAGAGGATACCGACAAGGCAATCAAGATCTCCCCCAGAGGAGTGGTCATCGCTGCAGTCGCTATCGTCGTAGGAGTCCTGTTGTTGCAGGTCTTCTTCCCGATGAACTGATTCGAAACCCAAACCCATTAACCACCTTCTAATCACTCAGACTTATAACCTAGTGCACATTCTTACGATGTATGCACCACTCGTTCAATAGGGATACTGGCACATATTCTACGGACATCCAACCGGATATCTTCGGCATCCACAAGGATATGATCCGCAACGTCGTACTGGAGAGTGGCGTCACCGTTGTTGGCACATGTGCATTCCTCGATTGTGGCAACCTTAGAAACGTGGAGTTCTGCCCCGGGATCGTTGAGATCGAGGACTATGCGTTCAGGAACTGTGGATCGATCATAACATTGGAACTTCCCGATGGATTGAT
>JAFVZR010000228.1 GCA_017508065.1 Candidatus Methanomethylophilaceae archaeon | reverse complement strand
TGGCCATCATCGCAGGTGCTGGTCTCGCACTGGCAGGAACAGTCATGCAAAGCCTGATGGAGAATCCATTAGCCGATGCATACACCACCGGAATATCATCGGGTGCGTGCCTAGGTGCAGTATCGGCCATGATAGTTGGATTCTCATTCAATACGCTGTCCACAAGCATGGGTGTGATGACCAATGCGTTCATAGGGGCGATGATTCCCGCGATATTGATTGTGTTCATGATTCGCTATATCGGGAATTCACCAGCCACGATGATCCTGATAGGATCTGCATTGTCATTCTTCTTCAACTCGATGGTGACATTGATCATGGTCACATCCAGTGCTGAGGATCTTCAGGATGCGTTCCTCTGGCAGGTCGGTTCTGTTGCCGGTGCCTCATGGACAGACATCCCTATAATGCTCATTGCCGTCATAGTGTCATCGATATTGGTCCAACTGGCATCGAGCAAACTCAACGTGCTGTCTCTGGGCGAGAATACTGCCAAGAGTCTTGGATTGGATGTTTCTCAAGTCAGGATGCTATGCATCATACTGGTATCCGTTCTCGTGGCATCGATCATATGCTTCACAGGAATCATAGGTTTCATTGGATTGGTCGCACCACATGCGGTACGTTACATAATCGGAAGTGACAACAGATTCGTTATACCGGCTTCAATCCTCGTCGGATCGTTGATCCTCGTTGTAGCAGACGTCATCTCACGCCTGCTGTATGTATGGGGCGATGTTCCCGTCGGTATCGTCATGTCCTTTGTCGGAGCACCCGTGTTCCTGTTCCTCATCATCAGGCGTAAATCGCACAAGGAGGTGTTCTGATGACGTTCAAGGAAGGAAAAGAGGAATACTATCAGGGTGCACGCAAGAAAGTGCTGTTCACAACATTGTGTGTCATAGGAGTTGTTGCGGCATTCATGATTTCCCTTACCATCGGATTCTATGATCTCACGGTAGTGGAATGCTATCAGATAATCATCAACCACATCACTGGCAACATAGAGGATGTGATGGGGGATGACATAGTCTGGAACACCAGACTGCCCATATCTCTCTACGCCATAATCTGTGGTGCCACCCTTGCTGTAGGTGGTGCGATCATGCAAACGATATTGCGTAACCCACTTGCAGACCCCTATACAATGGGTATATCCTCGGGAGCATCCCTTGGTGCATCACTATCCATCATACTAGGCCTTTCACTATGGTCGGGATTCAGCGATGATCTCTCATTGGTAACGATGGCATTCGTGTTCTCCCTCATACCTGTAGGAGTCATACTGTTCTTCAGCATCGTGCGTAAAACCACACCATCGAAGATCATTCTAATCGGAATAGCTGTGATGTACATGTTCTCTGCAATCACATCCTTGCTGATGGTCACAGCATCCGAGGAATCTCTTGCGGAGATTTATGCATGGAACATAGGTTCATTGGCAACCATTACCTGGCCCGATGTACCGCTACCTTTGATTGTATCAACATTATGCATAATATTCCTCTATTCTCAAAGCAGATCTATCAATGTAATGATGTCTGGTGAGAACACCTCACGCTCTCTGGGCATAAACACCCGCAGGATGACTATGATCTGCATGGTCGTCATCTCGATGATGACGGCTGTGGTCGTCTGTTTCTGTGGAACCATCGGTTTCGTCGGACTTGTAGGTCCCCACATAGCCAGGGTCTTCGTCGGTTCTGAAACAAGATACCTTTTACCCGCCTCTGCCGCCTTCGGTGCACTGTTTCTCCTTGTAGCGAACTGTATCGCGATGGTTGCAGGCACATTCGGACTTCCGGTCGGAGTAGTCTCCTCGCTGATCGGCTGTCCGTTGTTCATTTTCTTATTGTTAAAGATGAGGAGGAAAGCTTGGAAATGAGTGATAACAAGATTAGAATCGATATCGAAGGTGTTGAATTCGGATACTCAGCCAATCCTGTGCTGAAAAACATCGGATTGACGGTAAACGGACCGCAACTACTATCGATAATAGGTCCCAACGGTGTAGGTAAATCCACGCTGATTCACTGCATCAACAAGATATTATCCCCCACAAAAGGAGTAGTGTGTATAGATGGAGAAGATGTTTCATCCACCACTCTGAAGGAATTGGCTAAGAAAGTCGGATATGTCCCATATGCTGCCAATGATGCTTTCCCACTATCAGTTGTCGATACGGTATTGATGGGGCGTCACCCCCACAGCAACTGGAAATCATTAGACCATGACCTCGACATAGTCTATGAAACGTTGAGATTGATAAACATCGAACACCTGGCGATGAGATCCTTCGATGAATTATCAGCAGGCCAGCATCAGAAGGTCATGTTGGCAAGAGGATTGGTACAGGAACCTAAGATTCTGCTTTTAGATGAACCAACATCCAACCTTGATATCAAACATCAGATGGAAGTCACCCGCATTATGAGGAATCTCTCGCAGGAGAAGGGCATCCTCGTCATAATGATTAGTCACGACCTCAATATTGCAGCTAAGTACTCCGATAATATGATAATGCTCTATGATGGGGGGATCTATGCTGCGGGAACTCCAGAGGAAGTCCTCACAGTGGAGAATATCAAAACCGTCTATGATGTTGAATCTGAAGTTGTAGTCAGTCATGGAAGACCGCATATCATCATGCTGGATCCCGAATTCGATGATGATATCTCTCCATTGGATGAGGAAACGTTCATCAGAAAGATCTGATAAACTGAAACATATCTAAAAATGAAAACAGGGTCGGTTTGGTAAACCACAACCGACCCCTTACTCATTATCTTTTAACGACACGTGTTCGATGATTTGCCCCACATAGGACACATCTTGCAACATACCTCACATGCTGTTCAAGATCTCCTCCACGATGTACATGGAACCCAAGACCCCCACTGCGGGTTTGGGCAACAGGACGATCTCCCTGGTCGAAGGGAAGGTCAGGTCTATACCCACTCCGCACCTACGGTTCTCCTGAAGAT
>JAFVZR010000227.1 GCA_017508065.1 Candidatus Methanomethylophilaceae archaeon | reverse complement strand
GGTGTCGCACGCCTAAGACTCATGGAATTCTCAACGAAGGCGATGTTGTTCGCCGTGGTGTCCATGGCATTGTGGACACTAGTGTTCGCGTTCGATCCGGAGTCATACATCTGGATACTTCCGATGGCAGGAATGGTGATCGCATCAGCATTCTTTTTCTACGATGTCATCCATAAGAGACTGTCCCTGGTCGTTGCCGACATCTTGAGGTTGAACGGCATCGTACGTAAGGATCTTCCAAGGTGATAGAATGGGAAGCAAAGGAAAGTTCGTTGCAGGCCTCTTCGTTCTCGCGATCGGAGTCATCGCCATCTGTCTCGCATCCTCCACCGCGGTGCACGAGTACCTGTCCGGTCTCTTCACGTAAGCGTATCGGTCAGATCGTGTAACGACCGTATCTGATCTCGTGGATAATGCATCTCTCAAGCATAGCCTCAGTGTATACTGTACCTTTTCCAGGGATGAGGGTCTCGACATCCTCCTCCGTGAATTCACCTTTCAGGTCGCATAATCCTTCCGCTATGATCTGTAACTTCTGATCGATGTTCTTGCAATGGGAGACCCTGTAGGCCAATGCCTTCATGGGGTCCGCATCCTCGCCTTCCTTTCTGAAGGGGACGTTCTCATTGCCTTGGAACACCTCTCTGACGATCGCCGCATCGTAATGCGAGAACTTGACGAACAAAGTATCCGTCTTACTGGATTTACCACAGAACGGACATTTCGTTGATTTGGTTTCCAGATCGATTATCCTGGTACGTTTACAATTGGGACAACCGACGATGCCGAACATCTCAGCCCCTGTATCCGCAGAACACCAGTGAGACGACTGTACAACCGTACTGTCCCTCGGGGACCTTGACCTCTTCGGAGACGATGACGGGTTCGGTGAGCTCGATGCCTCTCATCCTCTCCATCTCCTTGATCTTGTTCCTGAGTTCACGGTCGATGGCTTCCTTGCTACCGAACATGTGTCCTTCGGCAACATATCCGCCGTAACCGTCCTTCCTGTATGCGTAAGCTATGCCGGATGCGATCCTGTCACCGTCCTTGCCCCTCATCTGAGCGAGGACGCAGTGTGTGACCATTCCCATGGGGAGTTCCCTGTACTCGACGTGTTCGGCCTGTGGGGGGATGACGGAGGATACCGCTACCAGGTTCTGTTCCGCGACACCTGCTCTGTGGAGTGCGAGGTCGAACGCGTTGAGGTCGGATACGGGGCTGATGGCAGCACCTGACGTGACGAAGAATTCGTTAGGGATCAATTGTAGACTCATGTGATCATCCGTAGAGTATTGTGTTGTTGTCGGAGACTGGCCTCTGGTTGAGACGTTTGTCGAGATCGGACGCCTCCTGATAGAGCGGCTCCATATCCAGTTTGATCTCGGGAATCATCTTCTGGATAGGTTCGAGCAAGTGTGCAGCACCGATCGGATCGGGGATGTCGGATCTTGCGGAACCGAGAATCGTGATGATGTCCATGCCTCTCAGGGATCCCTCGTAGAGGAGCAGACCGGAGATTCCGCGGATCATTCCGTCATTGAATGCTTCGATACCGTATCTCTCCATTATCTCCCTCGCATTCTCGGTGGAGCCCGCACCCAATATCTCATAGGTTTCGGGTGCGAACATCGGGATCCCGTCCAGTGTTATGACGGTCTTGATGTTGTTCTCCTCGAACCAATCGAGTAGAGCGATCCCGATGGGATACATGTGTTCCACCTTGGGGACGAATTCGGATGTGACGATGACGATATCCTCGCAATCGATACCCCCGTCCTCATCGTCCTTCGGTTCCCTGAGTCCGCTGAAGATCCTCATCTGTGGCATGGGTATGCCGTTCTGCATGACTGTGTATGGCGGGAAGTCAGGTGATTCGATCCCGGCAACGAGTTCGAGTTTCAGTTCCCTTGACATGAAGTTCGAAGCGATGGAGCTGACAAGGCCTATGCTGGGATATCCTATGATCGCCACTGCGTTCCTGAATTCGTGGTCCTTGAGCTTACGAATCCTCACATCTATCATAAGTGTCCTGATATACTAAACTCTTTTAAGTGTTCTCTAACATTTCCCTTCCATGGTAAAAGGAACGATCACAATGGAAAGGACATCACGCGGGATTCCCGTGGTGACCGAACGTTTGGACGGTTGTCAGAGTGCCGGATTCATGATCGCCGTGAACACGGGATCCCGCGACGAGACCGAGGACATATGGGGTCTGTCCCATCTTCTGGAACATTCGGTCTTCAGGGCGACTAAGAACCGTTCCTCTTTCCAGATGTCCAAGGAGATGGAGGGTGCCGGCGGAGAGTTGAACGCTTTCACTGCCAAGGAACTTACCGCCTATCATGCAGTGACATTGACCCAGACATCGGAGACTGCGAAATCCATCGTGGCGGATATCGTGTGCAATCCCCTCCTCAAGGCGGAGGACATCGAGATGGAGAAGAAGATCGTCATCCAGGAGATCGGGATGTGCGAGAACGATCCTTCGTCCTACATCCATGACCTCTTCGCCGAGACCATGTGGAAAGGTAACGAGCTGGGTCATAACGAGGCAGGTACGGTGGACATCGTCAAAGCGATGGGAGAGAAGGAGCTCAGGAAGTACTACGACGAGAGGTACACCGTATCGAACTTCGCAGTGTTCGCTTGCGGAGATGTGGATCCAGCCGATGCCATGGCATGGGCCGAGGAGAACCTCGATCCGATGCCCACGGGTCAGAAGAGGCAGAGGGTCACGCCCGTAGTCAAGGAGGGTGTGTACAACCACATCGTCAGGAAGGAGGACCATTGCTACGTCGGTATGGGACTCCCCGCATATCCCGCGGATCATCCTGACAGGACCGCATTGTCCATGTTGAGCGCAGTCCTCGGTTCGGGTTCATCGTCCAGGATGTTCCAGCAGGTCAGGGAGGAGAAGGCTCTTGTCTATTCCGTGTACAACTACACCGATCAGAACTCGGATGCGGCGTCCATGGCCACGTTCTTCTCGTCCACTGAGGACAACGTACTTGAGGCGATCAACACCGTAGGAAAGGTCTACAGGGAGATCCTCGATGGCAGTGTCAAGCAGGAGGAGTTGGACAAGGCAAGGAACCTCGTGAAGGGTGCCACCATCAGGCGTATGGAGTCCACCGAGGACAGGTTGTACAGGTTGGCACGTAACACCATGCTCACCTGGAAGCCCATGACCCTGGAGGAGCGCCTTGCCGAGATGGATGCGGTCACCTGCGAGGATCTGGCACGTGTGGCTGAAGATGTGATAAAAGGCGACCTTCTCACTGTCACGATGTACGGAAAGAAGGTCAAGGACATGAAGAAGTTCAGTCCTTCACAGATCGAGATCTGAGCTCCTCGATCAGGTGGAGTACGGCATCCACGGCTTTGGGTTTAGCCTCGATGACCTTCGGGGTCATTCCCTCGTGTACGGTCTGGATGTCCTCCACCTCGATGGCAACGAAACGGACGGACTCGGGCATCATCTCGGGTTCGACCTGTCTTCCGATCCTCATACCGGTGGCTAGGTTTATGTCATGAGCGGATGCGTCACCGATGGTATCGTCGAAATCCTCGGGATCGAAGAACATGACGGTTCCGGGTTCGTACTGTCTTGTCTGG
>JAFVZR010000226.1 GCA_017508065.1 Candidatus Methanomethylophilaceae archaeon | reverse complement strand
ATAGAGGACGGTGACAGGGCACAGGCATTGGTCGGTATGGGCAAGGTCGTCATCTCCATCGACCTCAACCCGCTTTCAAGGACATCCAAGTCCGCTACCGTATCGATCTGCGACGAGATGACCCGCGCATTGGAGAACATATCCGATTTCATCGAGGAATTGAGAGGGAAGGATTCCGAGATCGATGATATCATAGGATCTTATGATAACAGGACCTGTCGTATGGATCTTATAGACTGTATATGCGACACACTTCACAAGGAGGCTTAGACATGGTTGACACCCAACTTCTGGAAAAGGGAATCCTCAGGCTCGCATGGGCCGAGGATCATATGCCCGTATTGACTGCGATCAGGGAACGCTTCAGAAAGGAGCAGCCCTTCAAGGGATTGAAGGTCGGAATGGCCTTGCATGTGGAGGCCAAGACCGGTATCCTGGCCGTCGCCATCCAGGAAGCGGGAGCGGAGGTCAGACTGGCTTCCTGTAACCCTCTGTCCACCGACGATTCCGTCGCGCTGGCACTTCGCGAGAAGTACAATCTTCAGGTGTTCGCCAAGAAGGGGGAGACCTCCGAGGAGTATTACGACAATCTGAACAAGGTCCTTGATATGGGGCCGGATTTCATCATCGATGACGGTGCCGATCTCATCACCATGTTGCACACCACCAGGAAAGACATGCTTCCCAACATCAAGGGTGCCAATGAGGAGACCACCACCGGTGTCATCCGTCTCAAGGCGATGGCCAACGACGGTGTACTGAAGTTCCCCGTCATGGCTGTGAACGACTCCAAGATGAAGTTCCTGTTCGACAACCGTTACGGAACCGGACAGTCCACCTTCGACGGATGGATGAACGCCACCAACCTGATGGTCAGCGGAAAGACTGTCGTCGTCGCAGGATACGGCTGGTGCGGTAAGGGTGTCGCCATGAGGTCCAAGGGTCTCGGTGCGAACGTCATCGTCACCGAGGTGGATCCCATCAAGGCCATCGAGGCCAAGATGGACGGATTCCGTGTCATGAGGATGGTGGATGCGGTCAAGGAGGCGGAGATCGTCATCACCGTCACCGGATGCAAGGACATCATCAGGGAGGAGCACCTCAAGGTGATGAAGTCCGGTTGTATCATGGGTAACGTGGGTCACTTCGATAACGAGATCTCCAAGGTCGCCTTGGACAAGCTCGCGAAGAACGTCCGCCGTGTGAGGGAGTTCGTCGACGAGTACGAGTTCGAGGACGGAAGGAAGGTCTGTCTCATCTCCGACGGAAGGCTGATGAACCTCGCAGCGGGACAGGGTCACCCCGCGGAGATCATGGACATGAGCTTCGCTGTACAGGCATTGAGCTTGGAGTATCTTGTGAACGGATACGAGGGAATGAAGGCCGAGGTCTTCACACAGCCCGATTCCATCGATATCGACATCGCTATGACCAAGCTCGCGGCGATGGGTGTAACCATCGATGAGCACACGGACGAGCAGCGTTCGTACATCACCGGATGGCAGGAAGGAACCTGAGATGGATCCCTACCTGACCGTCTATGGGCATGTCGCCATCGACCAGATCGTGAAGGTCACCAGGTTCCCCAGGGACAACACCACCGAGGACGTCTTGGAGAAGACCACCCTGTTGGGCGGTACCGGAACCAACGTCGCGGTACACGCGGCGGGATTGGGCGTTCCCACTGCGTTGTGTGCGTTCGTGGGTACGGATCTCCCTGCCAAGTTCCTGAGGCAGATCTCCGAGTCCGGTTGTATCGTCGACGAGGTGATCGAGGTGGAAGGATACGATACATCACAGGCCACCGTGGTCAATGACGAGAACATGACCCAGAAGGTCCTTTTCTATCAGGGTACGCACGGTTGTGCGTCCAAACTGGGCATACCGATGCTGAAGAACGCATCGAAATCCAAGTACGTGCACTTCGTCACTGGGGAGCCCAGATTCCACATCGACTGTATGACCCAGATCACCGGTTCCATATCCTTGGACCCGGCCCAGGAGGCACACAGGATCTGGAACGCGGAGCTTCTGAACGAGGCTATGCAGTATACCGATTCTCTGTTCGGGAACAACTACGAGTTCGAGTCACTATTGAAGTATCTGGGTCTTGAGTCCATCGACGGTATCGACAAGCCTCTGGTGGTCTGT
>JAFVZR010000225.1 GCA_017508065.1 Candidatus Methanomethylophilaceae archaeon | reverse complement strand
TTTGTTTCTATGATTCTGTATCAACTCAAAACGATATGTTCGTAAGTAGTAATAATACAGTTATGGCTAGATATTTGATTAAATATCGTTAATTTTTTGGAATTAGAATTATTATCTTTCACTGAAAATACAACTTATCAAATCATCATCCACTCGATTCAAATATGCACACATGAGTCGACTTTGTACCATGGCTTTCGACTACGTGAAGATCGACATCGCAATGCAGAATCTGCTGTCGGTGATGGATCCGGTGAAGGTGATATTGTTCGGATCCGCCGCACGTGGAGAGGCGTCCGAGGACAGTGATATCGACCTCCTCATAGTGTCGGAGACCGATGACACCGTGGAGGAAGCCATCCGTGCCAGGTTGGCGATAGGTGCGATCGGTGTTCCCATCGACATCCTCGTTTACACACCCGAGGAGTTCTCCGAACTTTCCAGGGATAGACATTCCGTGGTGTACGATGCGATCAACGAGGGAAAGGTTCTCCATAACACAGTCTGATGTCATAATCCTACCTGACAAGATATTTCAGGATATTTTGTGGACATTGTATGCAAAATCTTCAGATTTGGAATCGGATTTTCGATGGTTCGGATATGTTTCCCTATTGGATTGTCGGGTTTCTTCTACCACGGTATTTCTGAATCTTGTCAGGATGTGATCCGTATCAGGATCGGATCCATATGAGATGTATCGTGGATCGATGTTGCATCGAATCGGCTGTTATCATCTACCTTACCAACACCCTACCAATAGTATACAAAATTGGTAGGGTATTAATAATCAATCAACGATTGAATGTCATGCATCTCCCCAGGAATCCTCCGAAGATCGAAGACATCCTATCCGATGAGGGGAAGTCCAAGGACATCCTGTCTGAAGAGGTCGGAGAATATGCTAAGCGGTTCAACGAGAGGTACCTCCATTGGTCGGAGGTACGTTTCAGGGATACAGGACGGTTCGACCCGGACATCGTCTGGGCCCGGATGAAGCTCGTACGCATGGATAACAGTGCGACCCTGACCCTCGGGAAGACGCGTCATAGATACAACATCCCGGACCGGATGATGAGGATGCTCTGGGAGTTCGATACGAGGGCGACTGCCGGGTCGTTCCCGGACATCACTGACCCCCACAGGGAGACCTACTACTCGGTCAGCTCGCTGATGGAGGAATCGATCGCTTCGAGTCAGATGGAGGGTGCCATGACCACCACCCGTGATGCAAAGGCGATGCTCCGCAACAACATCCGTCCCAGGGATAGGTCGGAGAGGATGATCTTAAACAACTACCGGGCGATGATGTTCGTCAAGGAATGGACCGACCGTCAACTGACGCCCGGGTTCATCAGGGAGATCCACAGTATCTTGACGGATGGGACCCTTGATGATGGATACAGGGGCAGGTTCCGCGACAACGATGACGTGGTCGTCCAGGATTCGCTTTCGGGAGAGGTGTTCCACCAACCCATCCCAGAGGAACAGATCGATCCGGCCATCCAGGAGTTGTGCGATTTCATCAATGACGGGGACGATCTCCTGCATCCGCTCATCAAAGGATCGATCCTGCACTATGCGATCGGGTTCATCCATCCCTTCGAGGACGGGAACGGACGTGTAGCACGTGCGCTGTTCTACTGGTACGGGTGGAGGAGCGGATACCGGACGATGGAGTACCTGGCCATGTCCAGGTACATACGGGACCACAAGGGGAGGTACGAGGAGTCGTTCGTCTTCGGGGAGACCGATGACAACGACATGACGTACTTCATCCTGTACAATTTGAAAGCCCTGCTGGAATCTGTCGATGGATTCGGAGAGTACTTCGAGAGGAAGGCGACGGAGGAGCACATGGTGGGATCGGAACTGCTAGATTATGGTCTGAACGACAGGCAGATCGGGATCGTCACCGGTCTGATGGATGGCGGGACTGTGACTGTGAGGTCTATAGAGAACCAGTACAAGGTGTCCCTGAACACAGCCAGGGCGGATGTCAGGGTGTTGGTCGAGAAGGGGTTGCTGGTGGAGACCGGGAGGGAGGTCAATGCGAAGGTGTACTCCTGGTCGGGGAAGGGGATGTCCACTCATCATGAGTGATGATGTGTCATGGGTCTGTGGATTAATGGAATCCATCTGATCTGCAAGATAATGATGTACATGTTTCCAGACTTTACAGGTCTGATGAGCTAGCATGATCAGCGAAAGCTATCTAAATCAATCAAAAAGTGTAGAAACACGGATTATTGTATATAATGTCAATAATTTCGTAGATTACATAAATTACAATTTAATGTTTAAAATTTGTAATCCAGATACAATCTTCTATATTCGAATCGATATGGAAGCAGATTCGAATCGGAAAAGGATGGATATGAAGGGTTATGAGGAAATACTGTTGGAATTCATGGAGGGGGGCCGTAAAAGGTTCGTGATTCCAGTATATCAACGTAATTACGATTGGGAGTTGGAGAACTGCAAGCAGTTGTACGATGATCTCGTGAGGATGATACGCAACAACCTCAGGAGTCATTTCTTCGGTTGCATAGTTTCCCAGAGCAATCCAGATGGAAACATCAACGAGATATTGATCATCGATGGGCAGCAGCGTCTAACCACGGTCTCCCTCCTCCTTTTGGCGATACATGATTCGATAAGGGATGGTGTCGTGATTCCCCAGGATGATGGTCTTGCAGATACGGTGTATGAGGACTACCTCATCGTCAAACGCGATCCATCCAGGACCAAGTTGAAATTGAAGCCCATCAAGAGCGATGAGAACGCGTTCAACGGTCTTTTCGGGATATCTCCCGACAAGGTGGAGGATTCCACCATGACCTTCAACTACAACTACTTCCGCAACCGTATCTCCAAGGGAGAGGTCACCGTCGACGAACTGTTCAGGGCAGTGGGTCAGTTGCAGATCATCAACATAGGTCTGGGACCCGATGACAGCCCCCAGCTCATCTTCGAGAGTCTGAACTCCAAGGGCATGTCACTCAGTCAGGGGGACCTAATCAGGAACTATATCCTGATGGATGCTCCCGCTCAGGAGCAGGAAAGGCTCTACGACAGGTTCTGGAATCCCATCGAGGCGAACACCGGTTACGATGTAACCGCTTTCATGCGCTACTATCTCGGTGTGAAGACCAGGCAGAGTCCGATCGAGGAGAAGCTATACTCTGCTTTCAAGAGGTTCGTAGAGGAGAGGCCGGTGACAAAGGACTCTCTGTTGCAGGAGATGCTGGACTACTCACGCAGGTACGGCATTCTCCTCAGGGGAGGCACGAAGGTCCCTTCGGTCGATGGAGTCATCGCGAGGTTGAACCGTCTGGATGCGACGGTCGTCAGACCGTTCCTGTTAGAGGTCCTGCGCCGTTGCGACGATGGGGAACTGACATGGGACGATGTCGCAAGGATCATGATGATAACGGAGGGTTACATCTTCCGTAGGAACATCTGCGAGTTGCCCACTAACAAACTCAAGAACATATTCCTCAACATGGACAAGGATGTAGTCCGTCTCGATGGGGGTTCTGATAGGTACATCGATAAGTTCATGTTCATCCTCTTGTCAAAGACCGACAACTCTCGCTTCCCCGATCAGATCGAGTTCATTGATGCCTTCCTCAACCGTGAGGTGTACAGGATGAATGGTCGCATCAAATCGTACATCTTCGAGAGGCTGGAGAATCAGGGGACGAGG
>JAFVZR010000224.1 GCA_017508065.1 Candidatus Methanomethylophilaceae archaeon | reverse complement strand
TGGAAGGTATCTTCGCGGGATTGATACGTTCCGAGGGTGCCGCAAGGAGGGTCATGGTCCTGATGGTCATGGTGGCCGCGATAAACATCGTCCTAGATCCGATCCTGATCTACGGTCTCGGGATGGGTGTGATGGGAGCAGGATTGGCCACTGCACTGTCCACCGTACCGTCCGTGCTGTTGGCCATACATTGGTACAGGTCCGGTCAGATGAACCTGAGGATCTCCCTCAAAGGGTACTGTCCCATCGTTTCGGACATCAAGGACCTGTTGTACGTCGGTGTCCCCAAGGTGACCGAATCCATGATCATCAACGTGATGACGTTCGTTCAGATCTTCATCGTGATCATCTGTGCCGGAACCGTGGGGTCAATGATCTTCAACATCCCGTGGCGTTACGTCTCCATAGGTATCATCCCGGCCATAGCCATCTGTGCCGCGATGGTGCCGATATGTTCGGCAGCCATCGGTCGGAACGACATGGGGAAGGCGAAGGAGGGGTTCCGTTACGGAACCAAACTGGCACTCGGCATATCCATTCCCATATCCCTGTTCGTGTTCGTATTCGCGGAACCGTTGATGATGCCGTTCACCATGGAGGAGTCCATGATGGCGTTACGTCCCGAATTCGTCGGGACATTGAGGATATACGCATTCGTCATCCCGTTCTGGTGCATGATCGAGTTGGGTGCGGCGATGTTACAATCCTTACGTAAGGCATACTTCCCGATGATCATGTCATTCCTCAGGAACGGATTGATCTGCATCATGTTTATATTCGCATGCAGGTACGATATGACGGCGATATGCATGAGCGTACTGATCGCGGAGATCGTCGGTGGCATCAGTATGTACGGTATGGCGCTGTACGCCATCCGTAAGAGGTGCGACGAATCGTACAACCTGTGACGTGACCATGGGTTCATATGTCCCACTGCCGTGTATCCAAAATTGTATCCAGAATTTGTTGGACATATCCAATATTTTCAGACTAGAGTTTTTTCAGGGAATCCTGGTCCTTCATGAAGTCAATTACATTCATGATGACAAATCCTTTTTCGGTCCTATGCATAGGGACATCGTCACCTGTCAACACCAGCTTCTTAAAACTGTCATTTACCTTCAGGAAAGGTCTGAGTTCCTGTTTCATCTTGTCGTCATCTTCCATCCGGTATGCTGATTGTATGTAGATCCTCTCGTCGCCTTTGTTTGCGATGAAATCGATCTCGAGTTGTTTGTACTCTCTTACGCCTTGCACGTATTCCCTTATGCCGATGACTCCAACATCCACAGAATACCCTCTGTATCTCAGTTCGTTATAGATCGCATTCTCCATAAGGTGAGAATACTCATTCTGCCTGAAGCCTAGTTTCGCATTTCTCAGACCAAGGTCTGTGGAATAGTATTTGGATGGTGTATCGATATATCCGTTCCCTTTAAGGTCGAAGCGTTTCGATACTTCGAAGAGGTACGCATCACAAAGATGGTCAATGTAATCTGAAATTGTGGAGCCGTCCACATCCATTTTGTGGTTATGCATGATGTTGGTTACCCTATTGGGATTCGTCAGGGACCCTACGGAAGAGGATATCACATCGAATACATTTTCAAGGACCTCGGGTAGTTTGATCCTCTTCCTGTCCATTATGTCCTTGATGTACACTACCTTGATCAGATTTGAAAGGTATTCCATCCTATCCTCATCGTCCAAATTGATGGATTCAGGTAATCCTCCGTATGTAAGGTACTTCATCCAAGCCTTCCTTTCGTCGAGTTCTACGATATCGAGATACTCGGAGAATGTTATCGGGCGTACGTTGATCTCTGTACCTCTTCCCCTGAATTCCGTGACTATGTCCGATGAAAGGAATTTGGAATTGCCCCCTGTGATGTAGAGGTCCACATTGTCCTTCCTCAACAGGCCGTTAACGAGATCCACAAAATCATCTGCCATTTGGATCTCGTCGATCATGACGTAGTATTGTGCGTCGTCGATAACTCTTGAGTCGATCTCGTTGTAGAGTTTCAACGGATCACGGAGGTGTCTGTCCTTGATGGAATCCAGTCCGATGCGGATTATGTGGTCTTCAGGAACTCCGGAGGAAAGCAGTTCCGAGTAGAACTGATTGAATAACAGATGGGTCTTACCTACACGTCTCAGGCCCGTGATAATTTTCACACCACCTTTGTGTTTCAATCTGTTCAGTTTTGACAGGTATGCCTCTCTTCTGATGTACATTCTATCCATCCAGAATTCGTTGGATATATCCAACGTTTTCTGACTATATATCTTTGCGCCCGATGGTATGGGGGTTGATAAAGCTCCACCCATTTTCGATGCTGGGTATATTGTTCAAGGATAACCAAACCAGAATTTATTGGATATATCCAATGGATTATGACTGAGGTATGGAGGATACGCATCTCCATCGTGGCGACCTATCCGATTGTTCATTCAGAGAAGCTATCGGTTCTCCGTCATACACAT
>JAFVZR010000223.1 GCA_017508065.1 Candidatus Methanomethylophilaceae archaeon | reverse complement strand
GAACTGTTCCCCGAACAGCTGCTGTACATCTTCACGTACTCGGACAACATGGAGGCATATCGTCCCGACATGGTGTATCTTCTGTCATTCATGTGCCTGTACATGCCATTGTTCTCATTCAATCCGATATGTTCCGGATACCTTCAGGCGGTCAAGCACCCCAACTACTCCGTCATCATGGCAGTCATAAGGAACCTTGTCCTGATCACGTTCTTCTGGATCGCATCCACCACACATGACCTGAACATGATAGGGGTCGCATTGATCGCAGGACACTTCGTTGGAATGTCCCTGATGTGTATGCTCACATACTACAGATCAAGATACACGGAAGAAGAGATGATGCTCGCATAGGGGCATCGACACCTATTCCATTGAATAGGATGGAAGTGTGGGATGTGATCCCACATTTGTCATCACTCGGCATTCTTGGGTATCATCATGATCGAAACGATCAGACATACCAGAAGAACGAGGGGATAGATGATATTGGGAAGGACATCGAATGCGGAATAGCTGTATCCTGCGATGTCGATGGCTGCCAAAGCCACAAGCACCTGTGCACCGTAAGGGATGAGACCCTGGAACACACAGGAAACGGTATCCAGAATGGATGCGGTCTTCCTGGATGAGATTCCGTATGATTCGGAGATGTCCTTCGCCAAGGGATTTGCCATGACGATGGCAACGGTGTTGTTAGCGGTGGAAACATCCATCACACCGACCATCAAACCGATTCCGAACATACCTCCACGTACACCCTTAAACTTCTTCTTGATCCACTGAAGGACCGCCTCGAATCCACCGTACTCGATGACGAGTGCGACGATACATGCCACGAGGATGGCCACCATGGACGTCTCGAACATACCTGACATTCCAGATCCGATGTTTCCCATGAGGTCGATGAACGTGCACTCGTTGGATGCGACCATGATGATGGCACCGCTGATCATTCCAAGGATGAGGGAGAGGAACACATTGAGTCCGGCGATACTGGCAACGAACACCAGGATGTACGGGACGATGAGAAGGAGATTGTAATCCGAATCGATCACACCCCCGGTATAGTTGGGGACGGAGAGGATCGCGAAGATCACAGCAGCAATCAATGCCGCAGGGATGGCGAACCACATGTTCTCCAGGAACTTGTCCTTCATCCTACAACCCTGACCCTGACATGCAGCGATTGTGGTATCTGAAATGAAGGAGAGATTGTCTCCGAACATCGCACCACCGATGACGGATCCGACGGCCAGAGGTATTCCGAACCCGGTAGCATCTGCGACGAAGATGGAGATGGGTGCGATCAAGGTGATGGTTCCAACGGACGTTCCCATCGTCAGCGAAACCAATGCCGCAACGATGAACAGTACGACGATCGCGAACTCAGGAGGGAATATAGAAAGGAAGAAGTATGCAACACTCTCGGCACTCGAACGACCGACGATACCTACGAATGCACCTGCACATAGGAAGATCAGGATCATCATGACGATATTGGGATTACCAATACCTTTGGCCATGATCTCCACTTTCTGGTTGAACTTGAGCTTTCTGTTCTGAAGACATGCGACAAGCAATGCGATCAGGAAAACTCCTACGACAGGGACCTTATAGAATCCCATCTCGATACCCATGCCGTATTCCACTATGATTCCAGTCCCAAGATAGAGCAATACGAATACTGCGATGGGGAGCATTGCCTTGATGTTCGGTTCAGATTTCATTTTATGACCCTAAATGAGCGATCTCATGATTTTCAATCATGGATGAACGAAAGATCGATCCAAAATGGACGTAACCGTCCAAAGGAATCAACGATTATGCCGTTCTTGTTGAACAGGATTCTCTCCTTCGATATATACCCAATCACCTAGATGTGACCGAAGATCTCAGCGTATCAAAAAGCCGAGATGCGGACGAGTCCGCACCTCAGCATGATTAAGCGACCTTTCGGTCGCGTTTAAGCTCAGAGCTTGGTAAGGGCGATGAGCCTTTCCCACTTGCGGTCGATCTCGGCCTGGACCTTGGCGACAAGCTCCTCGTTGCCCTCTGCGAGCATGTGCTTGTACCTGCCCTGTGCCTTGAACCACTCGGTGATGGGTTTCTTCTCGGATTTGCCCTCTGCGATCCTCTTGGACTCGGAAGTAAGGGTGTACTTTCCGTTCTCGTACTCATAGAGAGGCCAGACGCAGGTCTCGACGGCCAACTTTGCGAGGATCATTCCGTCCTCGGAGTTGAACCTCCATCCTCTGGGACAAGGAGAGATCGCGTTGAGGAATGCGGGGCCGCCACATTCGAATCCCTTCTCCGCCTTAGCGATCAGGTCGCGCCAGTAGTAGGGGGAGACCTGTGCGGTGTAGGGAATGTCGTGTGCTGCCATGATCATGGTGAGGTCCTTGGGGTACTCGGTCTTTCCGGGAACCTCCTTTCCTGCAGGAGAGGTGGTGGTGGATGCTCCGAATCCGGTTGCTCCGGACCTCTGGATACCGGTGTTCATGTATGCCTCGTTGTTGAAACAGACGTACATGAGCTGGTGTCCCCTCTCGACCATTCCGGACAGTGCCTGGAATCCGATGTCGTAGGTTGCTCCGTCTCCTCCGAAGGTGACGAACCTCATCTCCTCGTTGATCTTTCCCTTTCTCCTGAGGGCCTGGTATGCTGCTTCGGTTCCTGCACCGGTAGCGGCACCGTTTCCGAATGCGGTGTGCACCCATGGGATGTTCCAGGAAGTGTAGGGGAAGATTGTGGTGGAAACCTCGAAACAACCGGTTGCGCTCGATGCGATGATGGGTTTGTCGGTCGCCATAAGGACCTGCCTTGCGATGACTGCCTCGGGACAGCCTGCACAGAGCCTGTGTCCGGACGTGAGCTTCACGTCGCCCTTGATGAGGTCTTTGATTGGTTTGCTGCTCATTCCTTCACCCCCAGATAGTTGACGATCTTTGCTTTGCCTCCGATGACGTCCTCAAAGACTCCCTCGAATCCAGAGACCTGAGTGTCCTTTCCTCCGAGACCGAAGATGTAGTTGTAGGCTGCAGGGATCTTCTTGCACTGCATGATCGCTGCGGTGACCTCGGGATACATGGGTCCGTATGCTCCGACGGAGAGGTGCTTGTCCATGACGATGACTGCCTTCTTTCCGTCGAGGATCTTTGCGAGTGCTGCTGCGGGCCAGGGCCTGAAGATCCTGGGCATGCAGACTCCGACCTTCTTTCCCTTCGCGCGGAGCTCGTCGACCGCTGCCTTCATGGTTCCGAAGGAGGAACCGAGG
>JAFVZR010000222.1 GCA_017508065.1 Candidatus Methanomethylophilaceae archaeon | reverse complement strand
TATCCAAGACCGAGGATGGCGAGGATATGGAGAGGTATCGTGCCACCAAGGGCGATTACAGGATGGATGCCAGGGAGTTCGCCCTGGATGACAACGTTGCCGTGATGTACTTCAATTTCTATGGAGAGAACTTCGAGGGCGGAGACATCGTGGACAACATCAACGACGGATACACCTGCCCGGGATGCAAGATCAAGTTCGGTATGAGCTTGAAGACCATGCCCGACAGATGTCCTCGCTGCAAGTGGCTGACACCCATCGGACGTATGCGCAAAGATGGTGCTTTCAGACGTTGATTTATAAACATTGCAGGCAATCACGTAACCATGATAGATAATCTCGAAAGACTCCCCGGTGAGACGGATGCCCAATACAGGGCCCGTGAACGTAAGGATCTGAAACTGTTGATACGTGCGGTGTTGGACTCCCCCATCTCCTCCGGTCCAGTGGAACATGTGGACGGTGAGAAACCCCTGAGGTCATTCGCCGACAAGAACACGGATCTGAAGACCCGCATCATCATCCAGGCCGGATTGGATGCCGCCAATGGTGAGGACAAATCCCGCAGGTTCCTCTTCGAATATGCAGGATACACGCCCCCCAAGGAACAGGCGGTCACAGTGGACACTCCCCAGATCATATTCGATATCATACCCGACGGAGAGTCTGATTCCGAGAAAGTGAAGAACGCCCCTGGATTCCAATACGATGACAGGGATGATGAAGAGATCCCAGAGTGAACATGGCCCGCAAAATATCGGAGATCGTCGGTCGCGGATATGATGACTTCCTGACCACCAGGTGTTTCTACAGAGTGGTCAAAGGGTCCAAGGGATCCAAGAAGTCCAAGACCGCCGCATTGGATTTCATTTCCAAGATGGTGGCGTATCCAGGGTCGAACCTTCTCGTGATACGCCGCTATTTCTCCGATATCAGGGACTCCTGTTTCCAGGACCTCCAATGGGCCATAGAGGAGCTGGGTTTCTCGGAATACTGGAACGTCAACAAGGCCCGTGTGGAGCTGGAGTACAAACCCACCAAACAGAAGATACTGTTCCGTGGTCTCGATGATGCATCCAAGATCGCATCCATCTCCGTGGCCAAAGGTCATCTGTGCTGGGTATGGTTCGAGGAAGCATCCCAGATCACCAACGAGAAGGAGTTCGACAAGATCTGCATGTCCATCCGTGGTAGGATGGACCCCGCCCTCGGGCTGTGGAAGCAGGTCACCATCACATTCAATCCCTGGTCCGAGCATCATTGGCTCAAGGCCAGGTTCTTCGATAAACCCAAACGCAACGTTTTCTATGATACCACCACCTTCAGGGACAATGAGTTCCTGGACGACGTGGATATCCAGAGGTATCTCGACATGTATGTCGAGAACCCCCGTCTGGCACGTGTCATCTGTGACGGGGACTGGGGTATAGCCGAGGGTCTGGTTTACACGGACTGGGAGGAGTCGGAGTTCGATTACAGGGAGATCCTGGAGGATCCGGATGTAGTCGCCACCTATGGATTGGACTTCGGATTCGTGGCATCGTACAATGCATTCGCAGCGGTACTGGTGAACATGAAGACCCGTACGCTCTGGGTCTATGACGAGATGTATGTCCGCGGCAAGAGCAACGTGGACATCGCCAAGCAGATCACCCTCATGTGATACGGTAAGGAAACGATCTATGCCGATTCCGCGGAGCCCAAGTCCATCTACGAGCTTCAAACAGGACTGTATGAGGTGCGCAGCAACTATGCCGATGAGGATGATGATGCCGAACCGACCAAGTGGGCCCTGCCCAATGTCAAACCGGCCTTGAAAGGTCCTGATTCCAAGAGGAACGGTATCCAGCGTCTTCAGGGATTCCATTGGATCATTCACCCTTCTTGCAAGAATACCATTATGGAACTGAATAATTACTGTTATGACACTGATAAAGACGGTAATTTTAAAGATGAACCTATCAAGGATTATGATCATTGTCTTGTGGCTGGAACGAAGATCCTGACCGATCATGGGCAGGTCCCGATAGAGGATGTCAAGGTTGGGGATATGGTCATGACTCACCTCGGATACATGCCTGTGGAGGCTGCGGGAATCACCCAGCTCGAAGCGGAGATCTGGAGGTTGGAATGCGAGGATGGTACCATTTTGGAGGGAACTTGGAATCACCCGATCCTGACTTCAGAGGGGGTTAAATACCTTGGTTGCATATCAGATAGCAACAAGGTGGTAAAATGGCAAGAACAGGCAGACCCCGTGAATTCAATGAGACTACAGATTCCATCGAGTATGATGGATACAAATGGAACAGGTATCCTGGATCTTCAAGAAGAGATGTCAGAGTATACTATCGCACACACATCGGAAAAAAGGTCGAGTTCCTCCATAGATACATCTGGAAGAAACATTACGGACCAATCCCCGAAGGATGCCACATTCATCATATCGACGGAAATCCCCTCAACAATGACATATCCAACCTCCAATGCCTCTCTACCAAAGAGCATGCTGCAGAACATCCTTGGGATGATGAACATAGGGCCGCAGTCGGAGAGCGTATGCGTGGAGATTCCGAATGTCAGAACAAATGCAGAGAATGGCATAGATCTCCAGAAGGACATGAATGGCATGTCCAACATGGAAAAGATGTTGCAGCAAACCTGCAATTCAAGGAATACACATGTCAGCACTGTGGCAAGGTTTTCGAGGTTAAATCTTCGCACCCCCCTAAATTCTGTTCAAACAACTGCAAATCAGCTGCTAGAAGAGCATCAGGAGTCGATAACGAGAGCCGTATTTGTGAGATATGTGGAAAGGAATTCATCATCAACAGATATGCAAGAACCAGATGTTGTTCCAGAAAATGTTCCACAAGACTCAAGTATGGTTCTAAGTGTGATTGATGGTGTCGCCTCTCAATCCAGATACGTCAAAGTGAAGTCTATCGTGAACACAGGTCGTAAAGAGCCTGTATACGATCTGACTGTCGCCATAGCACACGATTTCTTCGCAAACGATATGCTGACTCTGAATTGTCTAGATTCGATCCGTTACAGCGTAGATCCATTCCTCAGGAACGCACATGGAGCCGTGGTGGAAGCCAAGGGTCAGGAGACGCCCATGTTGACAGAAGAGTCCGGTCATCGCAAGTCC
>JAFVZR010000221.1 GCA_017508065.1 Candidatus Methanomethylophilaceae archaeon | reverse complement strand
TGCCATAGACGTGCAGGAGGCCGAGGTCATGAACGTCAAGAACGTGTACTGTGCGGAGTTCACCAGTCTGGGTACGCTGCCGTCATATGAGGAGGATTCGTACTACTTCTTCATCGACGGTTCCGAGAACCACGAGAAGTTCCTCTATTACGTCAACAGCAACCCCACAGCATTGTTGCCTTCGGACGATTTCGAGATCATTCAGGAGGGTGACAACGTGAAGGCGTACTTCTTCAGTCCCGAATCCTACAGCAACGGATACAGCGCCATCCTGGAGTTCTACAACTTCACCGGAACCGTGCTGATCGGATACAAGCAGTTGCTGTTCGAGAAGGTCGTCGAGATGGATTCCATCCATCACTTCTTCCTGAAGGGAAGCACCGCTACGATCAAGTGGTCCTCGAAGCCCGCTAACCTCACCGTGTACTTCGGCGGGGAGAACATAACCAAGATTGCGGAGTACAGCGATGAACTGAAGTGTTACGTTGCTACGGTGGAGATCGAGGAGAACGGCGATTATCCCCTGTGGTTCGTCAACAACAACACCAACGCCATCACCGCGACCATCACGTATTCCATTGACGGGTTCGACGATTCCAACAGCACCTGGATCGCAGTGATCTGCATCATTGTGGCCGTAATTGCCGTTGTACTGTTGGTGTCCTGTCATCTCCGCCCGTATTGGTCCAAGGGATCCAAGGCAAGGATGGATGAGTTGCCGCAGGACGACGACGGGGAAGTGATCTGATCTAAACGCGAAGGGCCATCGGTACGTGCCCCTTTCCGATGGCCCGATTACCTTGCCATAGGGTGTTCTCGGGACAGGTAGGTAAGCGTACATTGTAAAATGTGAGCAATTGTCCATCCGATGTATTATATACAATCAATATGGATTAATCATCCAACATGTTGGATGCATAATCCAACTGGTGGTGATATTCATGGAAAACAAAATGATCGCATTCCTCGCAATCGCTGTCGCAGTCGGACTTGCAGCAGGAGCAGGAATCGGATATCTCGTCTTCGATGAGGAGCCTGTTGAACAGCAGAAGTATTGGTTCTACCTCGATTACGGAGACTATGAGGATGCAGACAAGGTTAACAGATGGGTCAGTGTTGAGGCAACATCCGCCGGTGAGGCAATCAAGAAGGTCCCTGGCACAGTTTGTTCCGACAATGAAACATATGGTGTCTCTCTGGAATCCATCGATGGTCTTGCAACCAAGCAGGTAGGCGGAGTCTACGTCTATTGGGAGAGTTATATCTACAACGGTACTTACCTTGGATCCACCGCTTTCGATAAGAGCTGGTCTGCTTCCAACTTCGGATTCGGTAACGCATACAGCACCTGCTGGTACCTTGCATACCACTCCTATGGTGAAGCAGTGGACGATGCCGGATGGATCGGAGAAGGTCCTCTGGCAGAGTAAGATTAAAACTATATTACTGGGTATGCTTGACCAGCATACCCTTTCAAATTTACAGCTGGTATTAACGTGGATGCAACAAAATTCAAGGTCACAATTACCGTCATACTCCTTACCATAGGGGTTATTCTCGGTGTAACTCTGTCGATACCAGATGATATCACTGTAAAACAATCGAACGGTGTGGTCATAGATTTCGGTGATAGGGTCGTCACCTGGACCAACGCGGATATAAACGTCTATGACTCCGGTACGGAGTTGTTGGACTACGCATGTGACCACAACGGTTATGCATATGCCATTGACCCAGACAATCATGTCACGGACATCAACGGTACCGTTGAGACGGATACCAGGTCATGGGCATATTGGGGTATAGTCGAGGGAGAATCGGATTGGAAGAAGATCAATCCGACATCGGACCCGAGAGATTATGTCGTCACATCGTGGGCATACTGTTCTTCCGATGAGGTCCCCGCCGTGGGTGTCGATGCACTGGGTAACAGCATCTACGGATATCCACGTACATACTCGGTCGTTTCAATGTCTCCCTCAGTGACCGAGATTCTGGGTTCCATCGGAGCTACCGTTCCGATCGTCGGCGTGGACATGTACAGTGACCACCCCTCATCCATAAAAGGTCGTGTGAATTCCGGGGAGATATCAATCGTAGGAGGCTACACGAACCCAAGCTTCGAATTGGTCATGAAATGTAATGCGGACATGGTCATCGGTGACGGATCACAATACGTTCACGCGGAGGTCTGCAAGAAACTGATAAAGAACGGTTCGTCCGCGGTCCTTCTCTATGACGGTACGGATATAGAATCCATCCTTGACAACATCTTCATCGTCGGTCGCGTCATGGGATACGATCTGGCAGCGGACTCGGTACTGATGGACATAGAGGATGCCATGGGCAATATCGTCCACAGGATCTATTCGAGTTCGGAGTCCAAGACCCAGGATGTCCTGATCGCCCTCTCTGGGGACAAGGCACCGTGGGCTGCCGGTTCGGACACGTATGCAAGTAACTGTCTGGATCTCGTCAAGGCCGAGAATATCCTCTCTGACAACAGCGGATGGGTCCACATAAGTTCGGAAGTGATCGCCAAAGGCAACCCCTCCAAGATAATCGTCGTTGCAGGTGATTACAGGGCCACTGAATCCGACTATGAGGCGCTCTTGAGAAATCTTTCCCCCGAATGGAAGAGTACGGATGCGTACAAGAATGGGGAGATCTACCTCATCTGTGAGAGCGCTGCCAGCATGGCATCAAGGTCATCGCCGAGGATCGCACAGGTCATGGAGCTCTTCGGCCGTTTCATACAGTCCGATGTATTCACGGATTTAGAGATCCCGAAGTATGTCGGAGACAACTACACTGACTACCTTACATACACTAAACAATACAGCTATGATGAATAGGTGAAATGATGAATTTACAGGGAGTGCCAGCAAAAATAATCGCCATATCTCTGGCATTGGTTTTCCTCATCGGTTCGATACCCGTGACGGATGCCGATGCCGAGACCTCCGATTACTCGGTCCTCTTGGATCGCGGTAACGGTATCACGGATTGGGTTACCCAGTCCGGAACCGGTAACGTCGGGGATATAATCACCTCATCCTTGGATGTTGTAGGCGTGGAGGTCGAAATAGTTTCGGGTACCATCTCGGTGGATGGTGTCACCACGACTACTGTAGGATGTGCCGATTCAGGAGGTTCCTACAGCGATCCCGGAGCGACCGGTGTCATGTCCACAGCCTCGTGGAAGGTCTGGAAATGGGACGGCGCATGGGTGGCTGCCGATGTGACCGATGTCGTCGCCGATACCGATCTGGCAATATCCTATGGATCATCGTCCTACGTACCCGTTGAGACTCCCGAGTATCGCACTTCCCACGTCATGTACGGTTCCGATTCATCCCAAAGTCACTCCCTGGAATCCGGAACCCAGACTGTGGATACCGAAGCGGTCACGAAGTGGTACGATACGGGTTCCGCATATGCCGAGATGACATATGTCCAGGACAGGCTCATTGTGAAGTACGGTGTGGGTTATTCCATGGGCGGCGTCTCGGACGATAAGAACGCGCGTGTCGTATGTTATGATTACAATTCCTCGGATTATGAGAACAACGTCGTATGGGAATTCATCTATCCCGGAATCGACAGTTATGAGTTGACATCCCCCTTGATCATGGGCGAACACATCTACGTGCCGTCCGCCACCGGATATGTCTTCAGGTTCAATTGGATGACGGGGCCCGGAACACTGCAGGCCGATGGCACCTATACCGAGGAGGTCCTGATGACGGATGCGGGAACCGGACATTCTAAGGTCTATGATGCCGACGATGTGGACCTCGGTAACTTCAAGATGCCATCCGAGACGGTGGATCTCGTCGGAATGAGGTTCTATGTCGGAGCGACATCCATCATCGCTGACAGTGGTGTGATATACTTCAACAACTCCAACGGAATGACATACTGTTTGGATGCGGACCTCAATCTCATCTGGTCCTTCCAGTCCGGAGGATGCATATACTTCAATCCTCCCATGATCAAGGACGACTACGTCTTCTTCGGATCCCTGGATGGTTATCTGCATGTTCTGAACAAGTACACCGGTGCACTGCTTGATGAAGAGATGGTCATGCAGGTCACTTACAACGACAAGCAGTACGGTTCCGTCGCCGGAATCAGTGCATTCCTGGAGAATGGTGTGTACAAGCTCATCATGTCCATCGGTGACGGACAGGGTATGTCCACAAAGGTTTCGGGATTTGCAATATACAATTTCAATGGGGCCAGTCTCGAGAAGGTGGTCGTGGATACGACATCCGTGGGTCTGGTCAGTTCCAAATTCACCCCATATGAGTCCAACACTTTCAAGGGAGTCTATCTGGGTTCATCCAACGGTATATTCTCAGTGGACCTCGGAGGTAATGTCAGGTTACTGACCGACAGGATCCCGACCCTGAAGGCTGCACCGGCCCTCGTGGATGGGGAGTATCTCCTCGCATATCCCCACAGTCCCGGAAAGGGTCTGTACAAGGTGGCCCTGGATGGAACGATCCTGCAGGAGATGAAGGGTGACAACAGTGTGTACAACTATGCGATGTGCATTCCGCTGGTCATCGGTGATTGGGTCTTCATGCCTAACGATTCGGGAATCGTTGCCAAGTACGGTGCGTTCACCGATTATGTATACGTCGAGCCGGAGGAGGAACCGTTCTGGAAGGCATACATCGTCCCTGTCGGAGTGGTGTTGAGTGCCCTTGCGGCAGTATATTGTTTCCTCAGGTTCGTCAAGGGTCAGAAGCATCCGTTCGGTTACCTCGCAGGTCTTCTTTCCAATTACATCAAGGGTGATGACGTCACCCACAACACCAGGAGCAGACACAGGCTCCTCGTGATGTTGCTTGTGGGTCTCACATTGTCCGCGATAATGTTCGTGGTCTGCATATGTGTCGGACCCACCATCATACTGTCGCCGTCGGAAGCGATCTCCGCTTTGTTCTCATCCATAGCGAAGGGCGGTGAGAATCTGACGTACAACGAGTTGATGGTCTACAGCTCAAGGCTCCCCAGGACGATCATGGCATTCGTCGTGGGAATCGGTCTGTCCATCGCCGGAGTGATGTATCAGGCGATCATCAGGAATCCTTTGGTCGATCCATACATCATGGGTGTCAGTTCCGGAGCGGGAACCGCAGCGGTCGCTGTCATCGCACTCAACTTCACGTTCTTTGGACTGTTCTCCTCGCATTCCATCTATCTGACGGCATTCGCTGCCATGATCGGAGGAGTGATCGCATTCGTGATGACCATGGTGCTCGCTGAGAAGGCAGGGGGAACATCGATCAACTACGTCCTCGCAGGAGTGGTAGTGGGACTGGTGTTCTCCGCGGCACAGTCCATCATGTTGACCACCGCTTCCGAGAATGTAAGCAACTCGCTCACGTGGCTATACGGTTCATTCTCCAGTGTCTCATGGGAGCACGTATCAGTCGTGTTCTTCCCTGTGTTGGCGATGTCCCTGGCATCGCTGTTCTGGGCGAAGGAGTTCAATCTAGTTCTTCTGGGAGAGGATCAGGCCAAACAGATGGGTCTGAACGTCAAGTGGTTCAACAGATTCATGCTCATCCTCGCATCCGTTCTCACATCCCTCTGTGTGGCATTCGTGGGAATCATCGGATTCGTCGGATTGGTGATACCTCACCTGTGCCGTATGATTCTCGGTGGGGATCACAGACTTGTCATGCCCGCATCGATCGCATTCGGTGGATTCTTGCTGATGTTCGCGGATCTCGCATCGAGGATGCTTTGGGCAGGAATGGAATTGCCCGTCGGAGCCATTACGACCATAATCGGTATCCCTGTGTTCGCATGGCTTCTTATCAAGAGGGGGAAGATGTATGACGGATGAAGGTACACAGAAGAAAGGTCTCTTCAAATGGAAGAAGAAAAAGGGTCTGAAGCTCGATGAGTTCGGTTCCGATTACAAGGAGAACTGTGCCCAGCCGATTAAGCACAATTATGTCAAGGAGGACGGTTGTGCTCCCGGTGAAGTCCCCCTTCTGGAGATCAAGGATCTTCACAAATACTACGAGGACGGATATCACGCTGTCCGCGGAGTGTCATATAAAATAGGGTCTGGAATGTTGGTCGGACTGATCGGACCCAACGGTTGTGGAAAATCCACCATGATGAAGTGCATAAATCGTCTTCATGATGCCTCTTCCGGAGACATCCTCATCGATGGGGAGACGGTTCTCGATAAACCCCCAGGGGAGATCGCCAAGATCGTTGCCAACGTTCCCGCCGAACTGAAGACCAGTTTCGGACTGAGCGTGTACGATACAGTCATGCTCGGACGTTACCCCCATCTCAAGAACGTATGGTGGGAGACGGAGGAGGATGAAACCTTCGTCGTAGAATCGTTGAAGAAGTTCGGGGTATGGCATCTCCGTGACCGTCCACTTCACATGCTTTCCTCAGGAGAGCGTCAGCGTGTCCTGATCGCTAAAGCGTACGTGCAGGAGCCTAGGCTGATGTTGGTCGATGAGCCCACGTCACATCTGGATATGAAGTACAAGCTCGATGTGATGGAATATCTCAACGC
>JAFVZR010000220.1 GCA_017508065.1 Candidatus Methanomethylophilaceae archaeon | reverse complement strand
GTGTTCCCCTATGGACAATGAGGTCACGCCTGTATTTGCGAATGCATACTGACCTATGGATGTCAATTTGGCCCCGAATGACAGCTCACAAGAGAGTTTGGAGTTCTCAAACGCGTTGTCACCGATGGATTGGATACCCTCACCTGTGGTCAGGGTATCGAGTTCCAAACAACCGTAGAATGCCTTATTGCCGACAGAGGTCACATTGTTCAGGTTGATGTTGGCCAATTTTGTACCCTCGAATGCGGATGCACCTATGGATGTGACCGATGAAGGAACGACGTTCTGCTTCGGCACCTCGGATAAGACGGAGAAGGACCCGAAGGATGCCAGGCTGGAACATCCTTTGAATGCGGCCTGGGGGACTGTCACCAATGTATTGAGGGACACAGCGACCAGGCTCGTACAACCGGAGAAGGAATGCGAACTCATCGAGTTGATGACTGGCATGTAGACGGAGGTGATTCCGCTTCCCGAGAATGGACTCACACCATTGGTTATGGATATGGAGGTCAATCTTTGGAAGTCCAAATCCTCGGTGAGTGATGAACATCCTTTGAATGCGTCATCGGCTATGGTCGTGATGTACTCCTCGGAGATCTCGCTGAGATCGACGCATCCGGAGAATGCTGAGGACCTTACCTGAACATCCTTACCGAATACCACGGTAGCGAGATTGGAACAGCCCTCGAATGCGCCGGAATTGACAAGAGCCAGAGATACGCCTGAAACATAGGTCAGGGTCGTACATCCCTTGAATCCGTTGTCTGGAACGGATGTCAGGGAAGGCATGGTCATCGATGTGATTCCGCTTCCCGAGAATGGACTCACCCCGTTGGTCGTGGAGATGCTCGTCAGGTTCTGGAAGTTCAAAGGAGATGTCAATCCGATACATCCCTTGAATGCATCATCATTGATCGTGACGATGTACTCCTCGGAGATATCGGAAAGGTTCGAACATCCAGAGAATGCGGATTCACCGATCTGGAGATTGGTTCCGAAGGTAGCGGTTGTTAAGGAAACACAACCGTCGAATGAGTTTGCACCGATTTCAATCAACAGAGGTGCGTTGATCGATGTGATGGTGCTACAACCCTTGAATGAGTTCGCGGGCATGCTCTTCAGAAGGGACATCTTCACATCGGTGAGTCTGGTTCCGTAGAATGGGGTGGATGTTATGGTGTCATCGATCTCGGACAACCTTTCAAGATTGAATGAACCGGCCAACGCGGTACAGTTGTAGAATGCGTTCTTACCGATCGTGGTGATGTATTCCTCAGTGATGTCGGAGAGTGCGATACAACCGCTGAATGCGGATACACCTAAGGATACCGAGGTTTCGAATTTTACGGTGGCCAGATATTTACAATCCTTGAATGCCTCGGAGCCGACCTCCTGTATCGATGTTCCAACGAATTCGGTGATGTTCGTACAACCTGTGAAACCCTTGGACATGACGGAGGTCGCTTTAGGGAACTCCATGATCTCGATGTTCTTCCAAACATTGGAGGAGATGACGTATCCGGATACGGGACCGGTCTGACCATTGAACACGATATGTCTCAATTTGGGCAGACCATTCAGCAGACCATTGTTGTTCGTACCCAGGGATGCACAGTCGAAATCGATGTCGTCCGCGATGAACTTTGTGACGTTATCGAACTGATTGGTGAAGGGGTAGTGACTGGAATTTGTGTAATCGTCGAGAATCAAAGTGGTAGTGAGGTCGTTGAAATAATAGAGAGATTTCTTGAAAGGAGAGGAGCTTCCATTGGAACTATATTCTCCAAGACTCATAGATCCGGATTTCCAATTGATGGTGTATGTACTGGTAAGTGTATCAAAGGTATATCTCGCGACACCTACGACTTTTGAGGTGGAGATGTCGATCTCTCCGGTGTGTATGATATTCTTACCCTTCTCGGAATAGATGCCGGGATAATCCGTTGAATTGAAGAATGATGAAAGGTCTTTCCTGAAACCTTCGAGAATGATCGTTTTGACAAGTTTTTGATCCTCTACCGTTAAATCGACGAGTTGAGCAGGGATACTGTCATATTGACCACTGGATGTGGCAGTGAGTCTCAATATGCCTGTAGCGGAATCGAATTCATAATTACCGATTGTGTTAGCCGATCCATCTTTCACCGCTTCGCTTTTAGTCTCCGCGAACGAATCGTCCGATTCGAACGCTACGAAACCTACAGCTATCACGGCCAGCAATGCGACAACGAACATAGCATTGCGCAACTTCCTACAATTACCACCACTCATACGAACTCCTCTTCCTTGAATTCTGAACGGAAAGTCGATCGGATACACAGAATCGAATTATTGTGGTCAATTCTGAAGAATCGAATCGTCTTTACCATTAATCTCTAATAAAATAAGAGAGAGGTCAGCACGTATATAGATTGCTAGAAATTTCGAATTTTTCTACAGATTCGATAAAAATGAGGTCGATTCTGGATATACCTACATTCTGGTAATTGGTATTTCGATACCAGAGAAGTAGTAAACATATTTTCGATTATGACCAGAATAAGTGAAAAATGGATGGTAAGGGGTTTTGACCATGATCCGTGCGGGATCACAGCCTTGTGAAGATCACTGCACCTACGACGAATGTGGCGATGACTCCTCCGAACACGTAGAGGACGGACATGTTGACCTCCTCGAAGAGCGGATCGACGGTCACGGTGGACGTGATCGTAGCGGAACTGTAGCTCCAACCGGTGAAGTTGTAACCCTCCTTCTCGATGGTCACGTTCTCCCAATCGGCCATGACGTCCTTGGTGGTCGTTCCGTAGTCGACGATCTTCTCGTAGGTGCCGTTGATGTTGTACAACCATCCTGCGGGTACCATGCTGATGGTGGCATCACCGAGGTCCACGACCACCGTGCACATACCATCGACCCATACCGCATACAGGTTGATCGCTCCGGTGGCATCGGCCTGCATGGCCAATCCTTCAGTGAACTCCACGATGATCACCGATGAACCGTTCGCCTCCAAGGACCATCCGACGATGGACTTGCTTCCGTTGGTTCCGCTGAGCACCGTGTAGTCCTGCAACTGTACAATGTCACCGACCCTGTAGACGTTGTTGTCCACTGGGGTCTTTCCGGTACCTCCGTTGCTGTTGTAGGATATCCTGTACTCGTTGGTGACCCAGACCGCCTCCATGGTCACCACACCGCCATCCACGGAGGTGAGGTTCTTGAAGTAGAGTCCCTCGACGTTGGTGGTTCCCAACTTGTACCAGGTGCTTCCATCCTTGCTGTAGTACGCATTGGCATCTGCACCGGTGATCTGCCAACCCTTGAAGGTGTATCCGGATCTGTCCAACATCGGGATGGTTATGGTCTCTGCGAACTCCACGTTCAGGGTCGAATAAGCGAAGGTATCGATGTACCTGTACTGTACGACATACTCCACAGGAGTCCAGATGGCATACAGGGTGAGGATATTGCCCTCATCCGATACCATGTCGGTGGTGAAGGTTGCGCCTACGGGCAGTGCGTTGACACTGTCCGCACCCCAACCGATGTACCTGTATCCGGTCTTGTTGGCATCCCTGAGTGTGGGCTGCTGGATCACATCACCGATACGAATCTCGATCTGGTTGCTGACGACGACACCGGTTCCTCCATTGAGGTGGTGGGTGATCAGATACGTCGCCTGTTCCCAGTGTGCGGTCATTGTTACGACACCACCGTCCACATTACAGAGGTCCATGAACGAGGTGGAGGTGACCTCCCTGATTCCGTCCCATCCCCTGTATCCTGCGGACGAGGAGTACAGTGCACCTCCGGTAAGTCCGGTCGCGGTCCAACCCTTGAAGTCGTAACCTGCGCGTGTCGGGACGCTGATCCTCACCTCGTCACCGTAGAAGACGTTGGTGGGCGAGTTGAGACCTGCCCTACCACCGGCGAGATCGTATGAGATCTTGTAGGACTTCTGTGACCATACGGCGTAGAAGGTGACGATGTTGTTACCGTCCGCATACTGTGCCAGCACTGTCTCGAAGAGACCGGTGGTGTTGGTGTACACTATGTACGAGGATTCGGAGTACTTCCAACCGATGAAGCTGTATCCATCGCGATAGAAGTCCTCTGAATATTCAGCCAAAGCGAACTGGGTCTTGTTGACGACGTACGCGTTGTCATCGACAGGTATGTGTCCCTCTCCTCCGTCAAGGTTGTACTGCACCTGATACTCGTTGTCGATCCAACTCATTCCGAACACGATCCTGTCATTGTTGGAATCGCCTGCGACGGCCATGATGTCGTCGAGTCTCACGGTAGCGGAGTTCTTGTATACAGAATCCCCAACGGACCATCCTGCGAACTTCATGAATGACCTGTTGTAGGTGTTGGTCCAGAGGGTGAACTCCTCTCCGTAGGTGGCG
>JAFVZR010000219.1 GCA_017508065.1 Candidatus Methanomethylophilaceae archaeon | reverse complement strand
CGACAAGGTCGTCTTCCTCAACGAGGGACGCATCGTCGAGCAGAACACCCCCGAGGAGTTCTTCGGAAACCCTCAGCACCCCCGTCTGAAAGAGTTCCTTTCCAAGGTCCTCTAAACCCTAAATTAAAGGAGAGGTCTTCGGACCCCTCCTCTTTCTGTTTATTCAATCATTCCAGAATGGGGAATCTCTTGACCAACGCGGTCTCCTTCCATCTCCTACCGAATCCTATCGATTCACATGATTTCGTCAACAACACACCCAAAAGGACAACGATGTAGATCACGTGTTCATCCAGAATGGGGTTGTTCGATAACGGGAACATCGCAAGGTAGAACACGAAGAACATGGCCATTCCACCGATACAGCACAGTTTCTTCCCGATACCCAATATCAAACCCACGCCAAGAGCAAACATCGCCAGAAGGATCACGACATCCAATATCCCCGAGATATCCACCATCGGCTCGAACAACCAACCGAATGTACCCTTGGACGCACCGATAAGGAATCCTTTGGTCGGTGAACCGCCGTCGATGAATCCTGCTCCGGCAGGAGTCGCATATCCCAATCCGAACATCTTGTCCAGGAATGCCCAGAACAGCATCGCCCCTAACAATACCCTCAATATACCGAAGATGAACGCTCCCCGGTCTTCGTCGAATCTGGTTTTAAGATCCATACCATATCGATAGCTGACGCGTTCATATATGGATACGATCCACCACAAAATGAGTAAGGTTCGGATCGAGAATGCCTCACACATATGGCGAGATAGGCGGTCGATATCGAATACTTTGGTTCCTGTTGCGCCTAAGTCTTCTCAACGACCTCTTCTTGGAATCCTTGTTGACCTTCAACCTGTACGTGACGTACAAGAAAACGGATGCCAAGATGAACGTTGCTGTAGTGATGATCAGAAGGTCGACCGGTCCAACGGATAACCGATCCACAACGGATCCGACCATGGATTCGATCTCCCCACCGGAAGGTGAGACGACCATGACGCTGTGGAACAGATCTGCAAGCATTGCGGATGTGTTGTACATAGGTAGTAAGTGGCGGACCGAATCGATGTTCGGAACGATTCGGCCACTATGCCTCCATAGAGCTACCTCTGTATGTCAATATTTATACCTTTTGGATAGGAATACTAACGTATACGATTCACCAATCGTCCTCTACGACCTTGGGTCTCTGACAGTTCAGAGAGGACAACCTGCGGGATGCGATGGAGTCCGCAATGGATTCCCTCTTGACATCGTCACAATCGGTGCGGAGGATGTAGATATCGACCTCGCCGTGATATGCATGCTCGATCCAAAGTCCCTTCCTGTCGGAACCGGCGATGAATGCTGCCATATCGGTGGATTCCTCCACGCACATGATCTTGAAGCCTTCGCCTGCTTCGGTGCTGATGAGCATGACGCCCGCTTCAGCAGGGATCTCATCCTTGTCCATTCTGTACGGGCCTTCGAACTTGTATCCGTCAATGACGATGGTCTTCATGGTATCACTCTATGATCCTGTATCCGTCATCGTCGGACTCGGACTTATACTTCACGCCCTTCCTTTCCAGCACCTGTATTATCGTTCTGACGTGTACGCCGAGACCGAGGTTCATGAACTGTTCCGTAGGTGGATCGTTTGGTCCTGCCTTGGGCCTGAACCCGGTCCTCATGTGCACGGTACGCGCCTGGATGCCCATGATATTGCCGAACCTGTCGAATATGGGGCCACCGGATTGACCGCGAAGACCGGGAGTGGTCGTCTCCAGGAACATCTTATCGAACGCATCCTCATCCTTGGTCTTACCTTCCACAACATTGCGCGTGTACATACCGTCGTTGGGGAAGAACGGCACCGGCAGTACGCCGGGATTGATCATGAACAGCTTCTTCTCGTCGTTGAACGTGGTTGCCGCGTCGGTGAACGGGAATCCCAATCTACAGATGCTGGTGCCCACCCTCAACTTCGAAGGGTCCTTGAACGTTGGATAGTACTTCACGGAATCCTTCCTGAAGTTCTTCATCTTGAAAACGGCGAGATCTATCTCCGTGTTGAGGTAGGCAGTCTCTATCTCCGCACCCGGGATACCCAACCATATGGAATGATGGTCGCTCCATTTCGGATCGGGGGTACGGATCTCCTCGGGATGGGAGGAATTCCACTCGCGGAGCTCGTTCAACTTCCTGACCGATTCCCTGTGTTGTACCATTTCGATGAGCACGTGTGCGGCAGTAATCGCCCATCCGTCGGGATTGATGACGACGAAGGTACCAATCCCGGAACTGGAAGAGCCGTCCACCATGTGTTTGGAGGAGATCAACGGGAATGTACACTTCATCATATTTTCACAGGCATCGGCGAACATGATACATCGGTATGTGCGGAACACTACTTAACGTTGGCAGATTGACCATGGGCGGAACGATAGGGTTATCCTATCCGACGTCAATACACCGTAAGAGAAGGTAACATGACCGACGAAACAGGATTCCAGATCTTCATCAGCCACTCGTCCAACGACAAGGGGATCGCACGCGAACTTTGTACCACATTGGAATCGTCCGGATTCAAATGTTGGATCGCTCCCCGTGACATCCCTCCGGGTACGAATTACGAGGAAGGTATCATGGCGGGCATCAGCGAATGCCCGGTGTTCCTATTGATAAGTACGGAAGCGATGAAGGAATCCCTGTACGTTCCTGACGAGGTCAATGCCGCCAAGAGGCGTAAGAAGGTCATCATCCCGTTGATGATGGAGGAGGGACTGATGTTCCCTCCGGCATTGGAGCTCCTTCTCAGCAGATATCAGTGGCTGGATGTCTGGGAGTATCCCAATATCAAGGATGCCATGCCGTCGGTCATCAAAGCGGTCAGCGAACACGTTACCCCTCAGAAGAAGGCGAAGGCCGCTATGCGTTCCCTCAGGCGCAACACCGAGAAGTCCTTGGGTCCGTCGGTACAGTCCAGTACCGTGAAGGTGGACCCCAACGGGATAGATGCCCTCACCATCGAGGCGAAGAAGGGTGACGTATGGGCACAGTACACGGTGGCGAGGATGTACGGTTCCGGATTCAACGTGAACGAATCGTACAGCGAAGCGGTGAAATGGTACACCACCGCATCCAGGAACGGTCATCTCATGGCACGCAGTGTCCTTCACAGTCTGGTCCCATCCGAACCCGATGTGTCCGACGATGAACTCAACGAATGGATGACCGAGAATTCGGACAGGTTCCTCAGTAAAGCGGATGAGGGCAATGCCATCGCTCAGTGCGATGCGGGATGGATGTATCAGTACGGGAAGGGAATGCCTCAGGACTACATCTCCGCAGTATCATGGTATAAGAAGTCCGCACAGCAGGGCTATGCCCGTGCGCAGAACATACTTGGAGTACTGTATCAGAACGGACAGGGTGTCGAACAGTCCTATGAGGAGGCCGTCAAATGGTACAGGAAGGCAGCGGAGCAGAACTATGCCCGTGCGCTGTACCATCTCGGATTGCTCTATGAGAGCGGTGACGGTGTCGAACAGTCGTACAACGATGCCGCCGAGAGCTATCGCAGGGCGGCCAACCAGGGACACCCGATGGCACAGAACAACATCGGGTACCTGTATCAGAACGGATTGGGCGTCGAACAATCGGAGACGACGGCTTTCACATGGTACAAGGAGGCCGCCGAGAACGGTTATGCCATCGCACAGTACAACCTCGGTATGATGTACCTCAACGGTGTCACGGTCGACGAATCGTTCAAGGATGCCGCCATATGGTTCGAGAAGGCTGCAACGCAGAACCATGTCGGTGCGATCTACAACCTTGCCGTACTGTACGAGGCGGGATACGGTGTTGACCAATCTCTAGACAGGGCCATAGAACTCTACAAGAAGGGTGCGGACCTCGGTGACGAGGGCTGTCAGGCCGCTTACGAGGAGCTCGCCTGTTGAGATGATATCTAAGGGGCTGAACCGCCCCTTTGACAAAACCATTAATATCCGTGTGCGTATGCACCCATAACGCCACCTTTGCATAGCCCGGTAGTGCGGCTGACTTGTAATCAGCAGGTCGAGGATTCGAATTCCCCAGGTGGCTCCACCTCTTATACCTGAATTACTATCAGTGAGATTGATTTTCGATCACTTCCACAGAAAGTTCTTCTGCATATCATATGTCCACTGTAATATAACGATCAGGGTGCAAGACAATGATCGGAACGGTATCCCCTATGACGTTATAAAATGGAATTGTTCCAGGTGTGATCGTCAGCCCGATAGTGGGATCAGACCCTCAGGAAGATCTTCTTCTTGATGAGGACACCTTTCTCCCAGATACCTTTCTCCACGGTACCGTCGGGATGGGTCTTCCTGCCCTTACCTTCCGGTTCACCATCGACGAAATCGCCCTCGTATGTGGTACGGTCGGACCAGACGTACATGCCCTTACCGGTACGGTCCCCGTCCACGAAATCCCCGATGTACACATCACCGTTGGTCCAGGCCATCCTTCCCTTGCCTGTACGCTTTCCGTCGAGGAATTCCCCCTCGTACATATCACCATCGGGCCAGATCAGCTTGCCCATACCGGTACGTTTACCGTTGACGAAATCACCCTCGTATATGTTGCCGTTGGGGGCTGTAAGCCTACCCTCCCCGTGCATCCTGCCTTTGACGAAGTCCCCAACGTATATGCTTCCATTGTCGAAGGACCTCCTTCCGTGTCCGGTGAACGTATCGGAATCCGGAACCTCGTCACCGATGAACCTGCCATTGATGAAGTTCCCTTCCTGGACGGTACCATCCTTAAGGACCATCCTTCCTCTGCCCGTACGCTCGTTGTCGACGAACTCCCCTTCGTAGGAACCCCCATCCACCCAGGTCATCAGACCGTGTCCGTGCATATTGCCATCCTTGAAGTCTCCGACATAGCTGTCCCCTCTGGCCGTGACCAACCTGCCCTTGCCGCAATGCTTCCCTTCTAGGAAGTCACCCTCATATACGGACCCGTTGTCATAGCTGAATCTGCCCTTGCCGGTAAGATTGTTGTCCAGGAAATCCCCCTCGTAGAACTCGCCATTGGTCCAGGTTATCCTTCCCTTTCCATGCATCTTGCCTTTCACGAAATCTCCGACGTAGACGTGGCCCATATCGGTGACCAATCTGCCCTTGCCGTGGAACGTACCGTTGACGAATCCGCCCTCGTAGGAACCTCCGGTGTGCATGGTCATCTTACCGATGCCATGTGGTTCACCGTTCACTATGTCGCCTTCATAGACATCTCCGGTCGTCTCGGTCAACCTTCCCTTTCCGTTCCTGATTTCATTTTTGGCGGACCACATATCGGTATCTCCGTTGGGGTTGGGATGTCGTCATGGCATCGAAGGATAAAGACTTGGCCTTCTACGGATCGTTTGTATGAAACGATGAGGGGCATAGCTTTTCAAAAGAATCCGATCCGAAGGGTGCTGCCATGACATGGTATCTCGGAGGTCGAATCAATCCCAGAGGTACTCTCCGACGTTACTCATCCTCCCTCCACATTTGGGGCATGTGAGCTCTCCCTTCAATTCGGATTCGTTCACCCTACGCATCCTCTTACCACAATCGCATTTCACAGGGGAGGTGTACGCCCTCTTCCCGGAACGTTCGATTACGACAGGTGCGTCCGAGCGGTAAGAACCGCATGAACCACAGACGTACGGGCTCCACGAGGCGTATATGTGACCCGTGTCGCCTTCCTCAAGTACTTCGATCGCACGTTCACCGTACTCCCCATCCATTATCATCTTCTTGTAATCGTGGAGGATCCCTCCGCCACCGAACTGGAAGTTTACAGCATAGCCACAGGATTCGCATTCGTAATCGCAACCGTGTCCCATTTTCTACCTCGATTTGTAAAATTTTCCTATCCGTTCTTATAGTTATGTGAAAATTGAGGGTTTTACGACAAAAATGTAAAGTTAAGTAAATAATGGCATGAATTGTGGCATCACAGTCTACAGTTGTCCGATTGGTTCCCCATTCTCGTAGACTTTGACGACTGAGAGTGTATGTTCTCATCACGCCAGCAATATGGGGCAATATCTGAATCCGACGATACCTACTAAGGATAAGGATAAGGGATTGCCCACCCCCACTTTCTTATAAGATGGTCCAAGAATTATGATCATGAGCGTTTTACAGAATTGAAAAAAGTAACATTCATCTGCACAGATGGATTACCCCATTCATCAGATCGATCCAATTATGATGGGGTAGAGGCAAGGAACATG
>JAFVZR010000218.1 GCA_017508065.1 Candidatus Methanomethylophilaceae archaeon | reverse complement strand
CCTGCTGCCTTGAAACCTTCAGGAGTTGTGATTCCTCCATCGATGAACTCTACCATTGTTTACACCCCCAGACCAGGGAAGTCCAATCCTGCGGTCTCGTCGAATCCCATCATGAGATTCATACACTGTACCGCCTGACCGGATGCACCTTTTACCAGATTGTCCAATACACTGAATGCGACCACTTTGTTACCGAACGCTTTCAGACCGACCTGAGCATGGTTGGAACCTACGACCGCACGGATCGTCGGATCAGGGACCGCATGGACGAAGGGTTCGTTGGCGTAGGTGTCCGCATAGATGGATTCGACGTCCTCTGGTTCGACGCCGTCCTTCAAAGTGAAATAACATGAGGAGAGGATTCCGCGAACGATCGGCAACAGGTTCGGTACGAACAGTACATCGGGCTTGATACCCGAATACATCTGAACGGCCATCTCGATCTCCGGTGTGTGACGGTGCGTTCCGACACCGTACGGAAGGATCGATTCCCCACATGTCGGATGGTGGGTGCGTGCCGACGGGTTCATTCCAGCGCCGGACGTTCCGCTCTTCGCATCCACGAAGATGTCGGAGCCTACTAGACCAGATTTCATCAAAGGGGCACAAGCGAGGATGGTCGCCGTGGCGTAACATCCGGGGTTGGCAACGAGGTCGGCACCCTTGATGTTGTCGCGGAACAGTTCGGGAAGTCCGTAGACAGCATCCCTGAGGTTCTCCACATCGGTATGTGTGTGTCCATACCATTTCTCGTATGTCGGAACATCATGCATACGATAATCGCCGGAAAGGTCAATGCACTTGATTCCGGAAGAGAGGAGTGAGGGGACCTCGTTCATCGCCACACCATGGGGTGTCGCCACGAAGACAAGGTCCACATCATCAGACACCTTCTCCGTGAATTCCAGGTCCGCGTACCCGTAAAGGTAGGAATGTACATCGGACACCCTCCTTCCCGCATCCTTACGTGATGTCATCGATGCGATCTCTACGTCAGGGTGTCTGCACAGCAGGCGGGCCAACTCTCCTCCGGTATAACCCGTACCACCGATTATTCCTATCTTCTTCATAGTTTCACCTATATTATATCTAATACATTAGTCGAGAATATAGATAAAAACCTATTGTCTCATATCAGACACGCGTTGTACACCATGTCTTTTGGTTATCGGATTTGATTTTGGCAAGACAGAATGACATCATGCGAACAGGCCGGTACCCTTCATATAACGACGGACGACCCATCGTTCGCGGATGAAAATGGATCTCATGATCGGCACATGTGTGAAAATCAAGAAGAAAGGTAACAAAATCATTTGCTGTCACATCATGAGATGCATTGAATGGACATGGGTAAACAGACCTAAGGGTCCGTGCAAACCCAAGGTACATCCGATGTCCACCTATGATACGTAACGAACATACCGACATCACTACGGACAATAGGTTCTCCGACATGTACGATTCAGCACGTTACCTTAATATCTACGCGCGTTCTAACCGCGTTCAGATAATATGACCGGTAGAGACAAGATCGTATTGGCATACTCCGGCGGACTGGACACCTCAGTCGCCATCAAGTGGCTTCAGGACAAGTACAACCTCGATGTCATCGCAGTCGGAATCAATGTCGGACAGCCCCCAAGCAGTGACGACATCGTCGCACGCGCACTCAGGAACGGAGCTATCCACGCAGAGTTCGTCGATGCGAAAAAGGAGTTCGTTGAGGACTACATCTGGCCCTCCCTCAAGGCCAACGCCATGTACGAGGATGCATACCCCCTCAGCACCGCCATCGCAAGACCCCTCATCGCAAAGATCCTCGTCGAGATCGCACAGCGCGAGGGCGCGAAGTACATCGCACACGGATGCACCGCAAAGGGTAACGACCAGGTCAGATTCGACGTAGGTATCGTTTCCCTCGACCCCTCCATCGGAATCATCGGCCCCATGAGAGAGTGGGTCATGACCCGTGAGGAGGAGATCGAGTACGCACACCAGAACAACATCGAGATCATCGTCAAGAAGGAGAACCCCTTCTCCGTCGACGAGAACCTCTGGGGAAGGAGCTGCGAGTGCGGTGTCCTCGAGGACGCGTGGGTTGAGCCCCCGAGAGAGGCATGGGGATGGACCACCGAACCCTCCGAGGCACCCGACACCCCCGAGTACGTCGAGATCGAGTTCGTCAAAGGAGTTCCAGTCGCCATCAACGGAGAGAAGATGGACGGCGTCAAGCTCATCGAGACCGTCAACGCCATGGCATGCAGGAACGGAGTCGGAAGGATCGACCACGTCGAGGACCGTCTCGTCGGAATCAAGAGCAGGGAGACCTACGAGTGTCCCGCAGCTACCGTCCTCATGACCGCACACAAGTCCCTCGAGTTCCTCACCCTCCAGAAGGATGTCCTCGAGTTCAAGAAGGGAGTCGAGCAGAAGTTCTCCCAGATCGCATACAACGGTCTCTGGTTCGGAACCCTCCGCGAATCCCTCCAGGCATTCATCGACACCACCCAGGAGTACGTCACCGGTACCGTTCGCGTGAAGCTCTTCAAGGGAAGTGCGATGGCAGTCGGCCGCAAGTCCCCCTACTCCCTCTACGACGAGGGTCTGGCAACCTACGCCAAGGGAGACGAGTTCGACCACAAGTCCGCTGTCGGATTCATCTACTGCTGGGGACTCCCCAACAAGACCGCTGCAAAGGTACACAAGAAGCAGTGATCAGATGAGCAAACAGGCACTATGGTCAGGAAGGTTCGCAGGAGGCATGGCGGAGTCCACTCTGGACTACACCAGTTCCCTGGACACCGATTCGGCGATGGTATTCTTCGACGTCATGGGCTCCCTCGCACATGTGAGGATGCTCAAGAAGTGCAGGATCATCCCCGATGAGGACGCTGATAAGATCATCGAAGGCCTCAAGACCATAGTGTCGGAGATCGAGGACGGAAGCTTCGAGTTCGATTACACCTTGGAGGACGTGCACACATGTGTCGAATACAGGCTCACGGACCTGATCGGTCCCGCCGGAGGAAAACTCCACACCGGAAGGAGCCGTAACGATCAGGTCGCCACCGACTTCAGGATGTATCTTCGCGAAGCCGTCCTCGATACCGTTTCCGCCATCGACAACCTTGTGGACACGTTCATCAAGGTAGCACAGGATCACGGGGAGACCATCCTTCCCGGATTCACCCACATGCAACACGCACAACCGGTCACCGTTGCACAGCACTACCTTGCATACGCGTTCAAACTCGGCCGTGATGCCGACAGGTTCCTCGACGCATACGAGAGGATGAACAAATGTCCACTCGGAGCGGCTGCCCTGGCAGGCACCACCTACCCCATAGACAGGAAGATGACCGCGGAGGCATTGGGATTCACATCCCCTACCGAGAACTCCATGGATTCCGTCAGCGACAGGGACTTCGTCACCGAACTCGCATTCTGTGCATCACAGACCGCTGTGCACCTCTCCTCTCTTGCAGAGGAACTCGTCTACTGGTCATCACAGGAATTCGCGTTCATCGAGATGGATGACAAGTACACCACAGGATCCTCCATCATGCCTCAGAAGAAGAACCCCGACATCGCGGAGCTGGTCAGAGGCAGGACCGGAGCGGTCATCGGTACCCTTGTCAACATGCTCGTCATGACCAAGGGATTGCCTCTGACATACAACAGGGATCTCCAGGAGGACAAGAAGCCTCTGATGGAGTCCTTGGAGTCACTCACTCAGAGTTTGACCATCATGGCACCGGTCATCTCCACGATGACGATCAACAAGGCACGCATGAGGGAATGCGTCGAGAACGGATTCATCAATGCCACCGACCTTGCCGACTATCTCGTGATCAAGGACGTTCCGTTCCGCGAGGCACACGGAATCGTCGGAGAGGCGGTCAGATACTGTATCGACAACGACAAGAAGCTCGAAGAACTCTCCGTCGAGGAGTTCAAGAAGTTCTCCGAGAGGATCGGGGACGATGTGTACGACTACATCTCCATCGAAAGATGTGTCGAGCGCAGGAACTCCATCGGAGGAACATCCCCTGCATCCACTGACGAACAGATGCTCATCGCCATCAGCGAACTGATGGCAAGAGAGGACATCGTACGTCAGGAGAACGGTCTTGCAGAAAGGTGCTGGAACGCACTCCTTGAATGATGGGCTAACGCCCACCCCTTACATTTTTGCCTTCTGAGATCTGACATGGGTGTCATGATGACATCCATGTTTGTCAGATCCCGATTCAGGCACGTTTATATTGGAATCCTTTGGAACCTTTTTTGGTGAGATGTTTGGAATTTGACCTGGTCTTGAAGGACTTCTTGTCTCCAAATTCATTCTTTTCGAAAGGTCTTCTCTCACCATCGAATGACTTCTTGTCACCGTTGAAATCATTCTTGAAGGGTTTCCTGTCACCGTCAAACTTGCGATCTCCGAATTCCTTCTTCTGATAGGATTTCCTGTCACCATCGAAAGGCCTCCTACCTCCACAATCGCCCCTACCGAATGAATCGTCTCTCTTTTCAAAATCCCTCTTGAAGGGTTTCCTTTCACCGTCAAAGGACCTTCTGTCTCTACGGCCATCCCCATCGAATGATCTTCTCTTGTCACGATCAGAGTATTCCTTCTTCTCAAAGGATTTCTTCTCACCGAAGTCCTTGCGGTCTCCAAATTCCTTCTTCTGGTATGGTTTCCTGTCACCGTCGAAAGACTTCCTTTCTCCACGATCGGAGAATTCTCTCTTCTCGAACGGTTTCCTCTCACCATCGAACTTACGGTCTCCAAATTCCTTCTTCTGGTAGGGCTTCCTGTCTTCACGGTCACCCCTATCGAAGGACCTTCTCTCACCAAGATTGCGGGAACCATAACGTCTGCCATCCGAACCATCACGGTCGAAGGAACGTTCGGACCTTCCCCTATCGTCACGTGCGGTCTTCGTAGAGAACAGGATCTCCTTCTGACGCTGTTTCATCTGCATGGAATGTTCGGCCTTGATGTTGTTACGATCCTCCCAATCCCTGCGTACGTGGTACATCATCGTGGATACGGTGGAAGGTGTCGGGGTGAAGATCTGTACCTGTTCGGGCAGAGTCTTCAACCTATCGTGACAGAACTCCAGGAGTTCCTGCATATGATGCTCGTAACATCCCGGATGGGCCGCGATCAGATAGTATGTGAGATAGATGTCCTTACCCACGTCGGCCTTGACACGGTCGAACATCCCCTTGAATTCCAATAACGAATCGCTGGAGGGTTTACCCATCATCTTCAGGACATCATCGGAGATGTGCTCCGGTGCGACCTTCATCTGTCCGGACACGTGTCCGTTGGAGATGAGTTCCCTCAGATACTCCTCCCCGTGCTCCTTATCTGCAAGGATCAGATCATATCTGATACCGGATGCGATGAAGACCTTCTTCACACCCTTGACGGCGGAGATCCTCCTGAGAAGGTCGATCTGTCTCGAATGGTCGGGCTTGAGTGCGTTACAGATGCCGGGATACATGCACCTCTTGTCCTTGCACGGGCCCGACCTCTGTTTCTTGAAACACTCGAAACCGTACATGTTGGCCGTAGGTCCGCCCACGTCACGGATGACACCATCGAATTTTGGATTCGATGCTAGACGTTCCACCTCCTTGATGATGGACTCCTCGCTCCTGGACACTACGGTACGACCCTGCATGACGGCGATGGCACAGAAGTTGCACTCGCCATAGCATCCGCGGTGGGTGGTGACGGAGTTCCTGATGGTGTCCATCGCCTTGACATTACCCTGAGCGGCATAGTATGGATGGACCGCATTCTCGAACTCCATGCCGTATATCCTGTCGAGGAACTTCGTATCCGGCAACGGAGACGGAGGGTTCTGTATCAGGTATCTCTTCCCATGGGGCTGTGCGAGACCTTTCGCAGTGAGAGGTTCACTGTTGTAATAGAATGCCTTGTATGCCCTCATGAAGGCTTTCTGATCGACCTCACACTCCTCGAAGGATGCTGTCTTGATGTATCCCTCGGGGATGTCGTTGGAGATGTAACAGATACCTCTCACCGAATGCCAATCCCTTCCGTCGCGCATCATCTGCGCCAGCATGAGATTGGAACGCTCCGCCATACCGTATGTGATCGCATCCGCCTTGGAATCGAAGAGGATCGATCTCCTAACGGAATCGGACCAGGAATCGTAATGGATAACCCTTCTGAGACTCGCCTCGATACCTCCGAGGATGATCGGTCTCTCCTTGGAGTATCTCTTGATGAGGTTGGTGTAAGCTATGCAGGCCCTGTCGGGACGCCTGTCGTTGACTCCGCCGGGGGTGAAGTCATCGTCCTTACGGAACTTTCCCGTAGGGGTGTAGTTGGCGACCATGGAGTCCACCGAACCTGCGGAAACACTCCAGAACAGGTTGGGAACACCGAGGCGCATGATGTCGCTCTCATCCTCTATCGATGGTTGAGCGATGATACCCACCTTGAAACCATTCTCCATCAGCCAATGTCCGATGACGGCGGTCCCGTTGTAGGATGAATCGATGTACGTATCTCCGGAAACGAGGATGACGTCAAGGGAATCCCATCCCCTGTCGTTGACCTCCTCAATGGTGGTGGGTATGAACATGTCAGAGCACTTTCTCCATGACGAAGTCGTCCATGACGAATCCTTCGCCTATGTTCGTGACGATACTCTGGATGGTCTTAAAACCATTGGCCAGATACGTCCTGATGGCACGGTCGTTGTGCTTGTTGACCGTCAGATAAGCCGTTCTGAGACCCTCTTCCCTACCTATGTCGCTTATCATGTCCAACGCGGCCCTTCCGTATCCTTTTCCACGGTTCTCCTTGAGGAGGTACAGTTTGCTGATGAACAGTTTGTCATCTGACACCGATATACCGGTATAGCCCACCCTGACATCACCGTCCACGATGAACGCGTAACGATAGCCCTTATCCATGACCTGTTCCCTCATCGCGTGTTCGGATTGGAAACGGTCCACCATGTAATCGATCTGCTGTTCGGTAAGGATGCACGGGAAGTACTCGTGCCACACCTTGTCGGCCATCTCCGCCACTTCTGACAGGGAATCGATATCGACGAAATCCAATCTCAAAGACGTTTTATCGCCTTCGTAAGATCGTAGAGTCCTTCTTCGAAGTTCACACCGAAACGGACGTCAGTTCCGGCATCATAGGTCCTCTGGATACAGGATACGACATAGTCCACCGCTATTGCGGCCGAATCCTCCAAGGAACGTCCGTTCAATAATGCGGCCACGAGTGCCGCCGCATAGACGTCACCGGTCCCATGGTAGTATCCGGGGATGGTGTCCCTGAACACGTAGGATGTGTCACCTGTATCGGAATCGTAGGTAGCCGCTCCGAGCTTACCCTCCTCGAAGTAGACGCCCGTAAGGACCACCTTCTTCGCACCCATGTCGCAGAGGTCGGACATCAACCCCTCTATGAACTCCTTCGTGTATGGTCCGGTGACGTACTCCCTACCCAACATGAAACATGCCTCGGTTATATTGGGTACAACGATGTCGGCCCTCGCACAGAGACTGCCCATGTTCCTGGCGAACTCCATGTCGAAGATGGCATACATCTTTCCGTTGTCGGCCATCGCGGGATCCACCACCTTCAACGAACCGTCTCCGAACCTGTTGAAGAGTTCCTTGACGATCTCGATCTGTTCCAACGAACCGAGGAACCCCGTATATATGGAATCGAATTTCAGACCGAGTGTCTGCCAGTGATCCGCTACAGGAATTATATCATCGGTCATGTCCCTGAACGTGTATCCGGTGAATCCGCCGGTATGGGTGGACAATACAGCAGTAGGGAGTACGGAACATTCCAATCCGGTAGCTGAGATGATAGGCAATGCGGTGGTGAGTGAACATCTTCCGACACACGAGATGTCGTGGACGGCAAGGACACGCTTCTGATGGACCATAATGTGGACAAAATTATTTTTTTATATAACTCTGATGTATCAAAATGTATTTTTATGTACAAGATAGGATACATAGATACATTATATTTCCAATCGAATTCTGACAAACCCTTTTATCACACGATATTATAGAGATGGATGATGTCATCCGAGGACCGTTTGGAAGAGGCTTTGAGCGCATACAACACGAAGATCGACAACCTTGAAAGGATCGGCGACAGCGATGAGCTCCTTGAGGCGTACATCAACCGCGGAACGGTACTCATGATGATGGAATTCTATACCGCGGCCGAATCCGATTTCGATGAGGCCGTCGAATCCATCCTCATCAGGGAAAGGAAGGGTATCCCCGTAGACCTCGGGCTCTACATAAGGGCATACGAGAACAGGGGCCAACTCTCCTGTGATGTGGACAACCCCCGTATGTTGTCCGATTACAGACGCATCATCGAAAGACTTCCCGAACTCAGGCACGGCACCAGATACTTCACCACCAAGGACATCGTGATCATGTGCATCAACTGTGCCGAGGACCTCCTGGATTGCAGGTATGCGGACGAAGCGTTACCGTTCATCGACAAGGCCCTGGAATCCCTGAAGGGAAAACACGACGTTTGGGCGGAGAACAGATACATGGATGCCTGTGGTATCAAAGCGGAGGCACTCAAGTCGCTCCGTCGTTTCGACGAATCCGTATCGTACTACAACGATGCCATCAAGGTCGGAGAACGCCTACTCTACGAAGGCAACATAGACGACCCCTACCTGTTGACCCTGTGCTACATGTACAGGGGGGATGTCTACGACGCACTCGACGACAACGAGAACGCACTGAAGGACCACGTCGATGCATGCGGTTCCCTGGAGGAGATGATCAACAACGGATCATCCAAGAACAGACATCTTCTCGTCGAACTGTGTCAGGACATCGCTGCAAGACTCATGGACCTTGGAAGGGTGGAACAATCCGAGAAATACCTGTTGAAATCCATGAGATACGGACTTCCGGAAGCGGAAGAGGCCATCGGGGCACTCGGAATGCCGGGCCCCGATGACGATGATGACGAATTCTACTGATCTATGATCAGAGGGTTTTCTTCTTCTCGATCTCTGCGACGAGTTCGGACCTGATCTTCGCCATGATCCCCTTGATCTCGTCGTCGTTCTTTCCTCTGAGGACCATCGTACAGAGGTGGGAGCTGCTGGTGTAGTTTCCGGAGACGTACATGATGGACATCTCTCTGTCCCAATCCTCCACCAACATATCCAACTCCACCAGAAGAGTGCGAAGCTTACTGGGGAGGAGTTCGGGAAGGATGTTTTTGGTATCGACGAACCTTTCCACAAGGTCATCGCACCTGCTGAGATTTTCTGCCATGTGACCCCCAATGAACTAACAGTTAAAATGGGTTTGTCGCGCCTTGATTCGAAAATGGGTCATCTTTATATCATATACGTACATTGGAGCGACCATGGTCAACTTCTGCGGTTATTGTGGTACACTGATGATGCCTGGTATGGACAGATGTCCCCAATGCCGAAAGGCCAACGAAGGCCTGCAGAGCAACCAGATGGGCCTTTTCGAGATGGATTACAAGAGGACCTCCGAACCGAAGATGGTCGAGGACGCCTCTCAGATGAAGGCCCCTTACCTTCCGTACGAACCCAGAGAGGGTCAGTTGACAATAATCTCCGACATCAGGAACGCGTTGGACGAGGGGAAGCACGCTGTCATCGAATCCGGTACGGGAACCGGAAAGACAATTGTCTCCCTGGCGGCGGCACTCGAACACGCAATCCCTACGGGGAAGAAGATCATCTACATGACCCGTACGATCTCCCAAAGCGATCAGGTCATGAAGGAACTGAAGGCCATCTCCAAATTGAGACCCATATCCGGAATCACCGTGACCGGTCGCGGCAAATCCTGTCTCCTGTTCAAGGGAACACCGGGATTCGAAGGGGACAGTTCCGGACTGCTCGCCCGTATGTGCGAGGACCACAAAGCCAAGAACAAGTGCCCCTACTGCAGGAACCTGAAGGACAAGTTACCGGACATAGAGACATACTGCAGGAACTCCTTCCCCAGGTCCGACGACTTCGATGAGTTCTGTCGCAAAGAGAACGTATGTCCCTACGAGATGAGGAAGCTCATCATGAAGGGTTGCGATGTTGTAACCGTACCGTACATCCACATCCTGTCCGAGGACATCAGGTCCAACCTCCTTAGGAACATGGACGTCGAGGACGACCGCATCCTCCTCATCATCGACGAGGCGCACAACCTCATCGACAGCGCGAGGGGTCAGGGCAGCTTCAGGATCACCATGTCGGACATCGCCAACGCCATAGACGAGGCCACCACGATGAAGGGCGACCCCTACCTCTACGAGGGAGTGAAGCTCTCCGAGTTCCTCCAGTTCCTGAAGAGGACTGTACGCTCGCTGGCGAACGACAAACTAGGATTCCAGGAGAAGGAGAAGCTCCTGAAACCGAGGGAGTTGGAGGAGACGATATTCAACAAGTTCACCATCACCCGCGGAAACTTCGATCTCGTCCTCGACCAGATGACCGATCTGGGGGAGGAGAGGATGGAGAAGCTCCTTGAATCCGGCGAGGTAGGAGTATCCTACATTTTAGAACTGGCCACCAACCTCAGGAAGTGGACGATGACGTCGGACGACAGCTACATCCGTGCCATCAAGACGGACGAGGACGGAGGGGAATACCTTTCCGCCTCATGTATCGATCCGTTCGATGTGACGTACTTCATCAGGAAACAGAAGGGCGTCATCCACATGTCCGGTACCCTCAGACCATTGGAACAGTACGTCAAGACGTTGGCACTGCCTGCCGACACGTTCACCAATACGTATCCATCACCGTTCCCCAAGGAGAACAGGAAGGTGGTCTACCTGAACGATGTTACCACCAGACAACAGGATATGAAGAAGGATCCGAGCATCTTCTCCAGGATGGAACGCAAGTTGGCCAAGATGATCAATGCAGCAGACATGAACACCATGGTCATGTTCACATCGTACAGGATGATGAAGGATATGAGGGAGTACATGGAGAGGGACGTCCACAGGCCCATGTACTGGGAGGAGCGTAACAAGAGCAAGAATGAACGTGCCCTCAACCAGTTCCGTATGGGAAGGGACGGTGTGTTCTTCACTGTCATCAGCGGTAGCCTCTCCGAGGGTATCGATTTCCCAGGTGATGAGCTGAGCCTTGTGATAATCGTCGGAATACCATACCCCCCACCGAATCTCGAGAACATGGCCATGAAGGATATGTTCGACAAGAAGTACGGGCCTGGCATGGGATTCAGGTACGTTTCCGAAGCACCTGCGGCAAGGAAGATCAAACAGGCCATCGGACGCTTGATCAGAACTGAGACCGATAGGGGCATCGCAGTCATTATGGACAACAGAGCATCGAGATTCGCGAAGGATCTGGACGCGGAGTTGACCGATGATCCCATCGGAGATGTCAAGAAATTCTTCGACAAGTCGTAATGTGTATCAACGCCATCGCACGATATGCAACGCGATCGGGCGATAGCGTTAATAACGACTTTCACATAGGGGGTTTCAGGCGGAGTTAGCTAAGTTTGGCCTACGGCGCCGGTCTTGAAAACCGGTGGAGAATCTCCACGGGAGTTCGAATCTCCCACTCCGCGCT
>JAFVZR010000217.1 GCA_017508065.1 Candidatus Methanomethylophilaceae archaeon | reverse complement strand
TACCAAAAGCGAAGGTGGATGAGGTCATAAGGAAGAGGGACCTGATCGTGGAATTCGCAAGGGATCGCGAAAGAGCGGTTCGCAAATACCTTGATAGGATCTCCGAACTCGGACTGACCGAGAAACGCGATGTGATGATCTGGATCGCCGAGAACGTCCCGGAAGAATACGGATCGGCCGTACGGTCGTTGTACCTCGGAAAGGAGGTCGACTACCTCAAAGGTTACAAGGCAGCGGACATCCTCGGCGAACAGTGACGATCATGGAACGTAGTACAGGACATCCTCGATCTGTACGACCTGTACGGTCTCCCCGATCTCGGCATCCTGCGGGATGCGGAGGTCGATGGTCGAGTAATTTGTGGGGTGCATGACCTGCACCTCCGTACCGGTACTTGTGAGGACGATCGCATCCTTCCTGTCCGACACCTTCGCAAGGATCTTCATGGCCTGAATCTCGTTCTTCCTTGCGGACGTGTCCCTGAAATCGTTGAGCGAGGTCAACCTGCCACCGGTCTTGTTCAATCCGGAGAGGAGATGAGGCTTACCGTTCATCTCGAGGATGTCGCCGATATGATACGACGGCAACCTCACAAGGAACGTCAGACGATACATGTCCAATCCGTCGGATGTCTGACCGACCAGTGATGCGGATTCCTGAGATTCCGCTCCGTACGCTTCGATCAGATCCTTCGTCAGGGAACGGGCCAAGGATGTGGACGACAACTGTATATCGACCCCTCCGCGAACCTCCTGGACCTTGGTGATGAAGAGACCACGGTTGGTCTTGGACTGTAATTCGACCGAATCACGGACCCTTCTTACAGTCTCGTCCCTGAGCTCATCGGTCAGACCCTTGTCACCGGAACGGATCTGCAGGGTGGCCTCGTAATAGTTGCCCAACTGCCTGGAGCACTTCTTGCAGACGGTGTTCTTCAATCTTACGAGCGTCTTGCACTCCGCATCGGTGATACGACCACCGACACCGATGTCGGCCTGGATGGTGACCTGGAAGGTACGGTCGTCCTGCTTGTCCGCGAACGTTCCGACGGAGATCAGTTCACCTTCGGCGATGATCGATATCCCGGAGATCGCGGTCTCCTCGACCGCATCCGCCTCATCCATGGGAATCCAACGCTCGCGGATGTAATACTCCTCACAATTAGTGCACCTCTGCAGATCAACATGGTGAGGGAGCTTCATGAGCTCCCTTCCGTTGAGGAAACACTCCAGACAAAGACCGTTGATGGTGTCCTCGCAATCAATTCCGCATTTCACACAGAAGCTCATCCTTTCACGACCTGTGCGTGCATCACACCACCGATGGTGATCACATTGCCCTCGTTCACATACCCCTCACCGATCGCAAGGGATACGGTCGACTCCCCTACGAGATTCATGATGTCCGCATCCTCCATCATCCTGACGAATGTGAGGTCGGACACGACCTCCTCCCTGTAAAAGGACTCGTGGACCCTCAGACGCAGCTTCCCTTCGGAATACGAACCCCCGAGAACGGTCTCGTCGCATGCTGCGAGGACCATCCTTCCGTCGGAGCCCTTGTGCATCTTGACGCAGATCATTCCTCGTTGCCTCCTGCACTCTCGACGAGTTTGTATGTACCGTTACGGTCGCGATAGATGGCGAGGTTCGCGGATAGCATGTCCAAGGTGGCATCGACCGCATCCGAGGAGATTCCCTCCGCTGCGACGGCGTTCTTGATCTGTTCCGCGGTGATTCCTCCGACGGCGTTCTTGATCTCGTTGTAGATCATCTCACGGGACTGCTTACGCTCCTTGTTGGAGAACGAACCTCCCGCGAGGTCGATATCGAAACTGTCACCGTTGCTTGCGATCTTCTTGAGGTAATATCCGATCAGGTTGATGGAACGCATCGCATCCTCCTTCTGGACAACACTGCGGAGGTGCAATTTCGCGGAAGCCTCTGCGAGACGGACATAGGCCTCCAACTGCCTTGCCGTGATGGGAATGGAACCGTCCTTGGAACTGAGCCTGATGCGGAGATAATCGTCCATGATCAGTTTGTACGCCTCGTCGGTCATGACGGGGACGAAGTTCTTCTTGGCATATGCGACATACTTCCTCAGGATGTCGATGGAATAGGGCGGTTTGATGTTACTGGTCTGTTCGAGGATGTTATCGATGTCGACTCCGTCGACTGGACCCTTCTGCATACGTGCCTGACCGCGGCGCTGCGCATCGAGGATGTGAGAGGTGATGTTCCTGTCCCTCTTGGCATCGGGCATATCGGTGAGTACGAACATCAGATCGAAACGGGACATGAGTGCTGGAGGAAGATTGATCTGATCCGCGATCTTGGTCTGCATGTCGAACCTACCCAACTTGGGGTTGGCCGCAGCCAACATCGAACATCTGCACTGAAGCGTAGCGGTGATACCGGCCTTTGCAACGGAGATCTTCTGAGATTCCATCGCCTCGTGCAGAGAGGACCTGTCCTGATCACTCATCTTGTCCAACTCATCGATACATGCGAGACCCTTGTCCGCAAGGACCAACGCACCTGCCTCCAGAGTGAACCTTCCGTCTCCGAAATCGTCCTTGACTGCTGCTGCGGTGTTATGGATGACGAATCCGCCTCCAAGGAAGTTGTGGGCGGGCTCCACGGTGAGATCGTAGACGAATTCGGGAAGGTCATCGGTCAATTCCTCCACAGACTGGAGCATCATGAGGCGACCGTTGCCCTTCATGATGGTGACGAAATCGCCGGGTGCGAGGGAGGATGACTCGAACCAGTCGTACCTTGCGTCCTTCATCGCCTGTACCTTCGTCTCCGGGGTGAGGATGAGCGAATCTCCACCCATGGTGGTCAGTTTGATCAGTTTCTCTGGAGTCTTGATCCTCCACACATATGTGATAGGCAACAGGACTGTTCCGATGGAGTTGATGGACTCGATACGGTCGCCGCTTACTTCCTGTCTCCAGATGCCGGGGCGGTACTCCTCGGGATCGGTCATCCTCGCCTTGACGAAATCCTCGATCCTCTCCATTCCGGATTCCAGATCGAGGAGCGTGTCACCGTGTACACAGAGACCTGCCGCGGATGCGGACTTACCGGACGCATAGATTCCTCTGGGGGAGAGGGAACTCATGTATCTGAGTAGTTGTGACTTCGCGACTCCGGGGTCTCCCATCAGAAGGATGTGTATGTCTCCCCTCAGAGATGTTCCATCATCCATAACCTTGTGGGAACCGCCGAACAACTGCAGTGCGACGGCTTCCTTCTCCTCATCCATTCCGAAGATGGTAGGTGCGATGGATGCGACGATGTTCTTCAGGATGTTCGGATCCTTGGACATACGGATGATCTCGTCCTCGTCCTCCTTGGTTATGTTGAGTTCGGAGAAATCGTTCTGTTCGAACTCGCATGAGATGACATCCATGAAGATCTCCGAAACGGTGCTCTTATCGCGCTCGGTCTTCTGAACGGTACGGATGATTCCGTTGAGTGTGACCCTGTTTCCGGGGGTTATCCTGCCTGCGATGTCGTCCTCGATGTATCCGAACAGCCTCTCGGGCTGTGCTCCACCGCGAAGACCCTCGGGATTCTCCTGGATCTCCACCTTCTGTGTATCGGTGTACTCGGACATGCGCTCGTCGAGGTTGAAGTGGGGTGCGGACTTGTTACAACCCTCGTTAGGGCAGAAGAGGGGCTCCCTGAGGATCATTCCGGTCTGAGGTTCCCAGACCTCGGCGTTACACTTGGCGCATTTGAACAGTGCGCGAGTGAGCCTGGGCTTGGGGGATGTCGCCTTCCTGACCAATCCCTCGACAGCGACGAGGGTACCGAGGTGCTTCGCACGAAGGTTGCGGACCTCGATGGTCGCATCGGTAGGGAGGTTGTCTATCCTGAGATTGATGTGATTGGAGGGGTCCCACGTACCGGGCATCTGGTCCTTGATGACCTTTACTCCGATCGCGAGAGCCTTATCGGGCTCCTGAAGAAGGTATGCTCCGAATTCCATGTTCATCGCATCGATATCAGCGAAATCGACCGTGATGCTCCTCACATCAGGATATCCGTCCTGCATCTCCACCAACTTGAGGTGGTACTTGTCGTCACTGAAAATCTGTTCCCATGATGTTGAGATGTCCCCGTCCTGAAAATACATTCAATTAACCCCCGTTAAATCTTTTTTCTTGCATTCATCATCCACCCACCAGACCCATCCACCTTTCTCGATGGACACCTCGCCTTTGACGTAGCCTGCGAGCTTCAGCTTGGTCATGGTCTTAGCGAAGTCATCCGGACAATGGTAATCGAACAACGATTCGAGGCGGTACTCCACCTCTCTGGTCGTGAGCCTGTCCTCTCCGAAGACCATCCACACAAACTTGACGACATCTGCGAGCATCGACTCCAGATATCGCTATGTCTCTTAATACCTATTCTCGCGCGAGAAATCACTCTTTCTTCGCCACGAGGTTCTCCAGATTGGCAGGATCCTTGAGATTGGTCTTGACCCATGCCATGACCGACTCGATGAGCTTGACGTAGCAGTCGTAGAGCTCCCTGTCGTCGGTAGCGGATTCAAAGTTCTCCTTCCTTCCGAAATCGACACAAATCTGCTTCGCATCGTAGGGAACGACATCCTTGATCCTGTCATAGGTGGCCTTCTCGAGGAAAATCAAATAATCGAACTTCTGTGGCATCTTCTTGAACTTGAAATCCTTGGCGTTCCAAGCTCTGATGTCATAGCCGTTCTGGTACATGACGGAGATGAGCTCACAGTCGATGAAATCGAACTTGGGGCCGGCACTCCAGATCTCGTACTTATCGGAATAGAGTTCCTTGGCAAAGTACTCCGCGACCTGCGACTGGAGGTCGTTCATTTCGTCGAGAAACATGATCTTTACCTTTTCGTCCTTCTTTCCGAATACTGCCATGGAACGGATTAATGAGTCCTACGGTATAAGGCTAACGATGGGACGATGATGGTCAAAAAACATACTGGCACAGTACGATGTATGCCGCATCTACACCGATGGCCCGATTACCCTTAGATCCAATAGCCAGATCTAGATTTTGGATTTTATGACGAATTTGGCGCGAGATCACCAGAATCCACCCGGATCCGGAAAACAAGCGACCATCACAGAAGGAGACGTCCAAAACCATTTTTATCACACAGTAGATAAGGTGATGCCACGATGATGATCGTTTTCGAGCTGTGTCGTGATGATAGACGGGCGAGCTGAGTGGCAAATCCATTCAAACAATGCATTGCCAATCGAGCAGCTTTTTAATTGCGTACGCATAATCCT
>JAFVZR010000216.1 GCA_017508065.1 Candidatus Methanomethylophilaceae archaeon | reverse complement strand
TCAGGTCATCCAGACCATGGACGATGAGATCGAGTTTGAAGGGCATATCGTCCGTCTCAGGGAATATCCCGTGTCCACCGTCGAGGATGCGATCATCGCTGCACTCCGTGCGGAGAAGGATGGCGCGCTGGGTGTGATCTGTGCACCCATCGTCACCCCGACCATCGAAAGGATCCTCACGATTCCCGTTTCACCCGTGATCCCTACCACCAGCATCTCAACAGCCATCGAGAGGCTGAAGAGGGATTTGTGAGAGAATTAAATATATCACCTTAACTGATTAAGGTACAACGGTAAAGGGGATAGAATGGTCTTTGAATTACAGGTCGTAAGCAACACTCCGATGACTGCAGTCTCGGATCCAAATCTGGTCGCAGAGTCTTTTCTGATAGCCATTGGGTACATTCCCAAGGGTTATGATCCCAAGACCTCTGCCACAAGCATCAGGGACAGCGTCCCGTACCGCCTGTTCATGGATTATTTCATGAAGTATCAGGGCAGGGCATGGTCCGTCGAGGAACTCGCATACCTCCTTGATACCAGCAAACCAACCATCTACAGACACATCAACAAGCTGAAGGCATTGGACCTTCTTGAGTCCATGGATGTCGAGTACGATGGGGATATGAGGAAAGGATACCGTATCAGATACGGTGACCTGTCCAAGGCATGGAACTTCACCCGTTCGAACGTCGAGATGGCCATGCAGAACTACACATCTACCGTAGAACATTTCCAGAAGCTCATGAATCAGAAAAGGGAGGAGATCTGATGGATTCATCTTATGAGATTACCGTCGGCTCGAAATACCTCATCAGGTCCGCAGAGGACGAGGACACCATCGGTGTGTTCGCAGGATACTCCATGATCGGAAGCGAATCCGCATTGGTCATCCGTATGGATGGCGGGCGTATCAGGTTCTTCATGGTGTCCCAGATCACTTACATGGACCTCTTGGAGCCCTCCGGTGACGAAGATAGGTCCAAAAAGAAGCCGGAGCCTTTCTATGGCTGATAGTGCTGAGAGGCTGGCACAGTTCTCGAGGGAATTGATCGACCGTATCATGTCCGGTTCGATCAAGGACCGTGACGCTTTCCAGAACATCAAGATGAAGATGTGCCACAAGTATCGTCTCGATACCGTTCCGCCAAACTCCACCATTCTGGCCGAGGCCACTTCCGTAGAGAGGGAGGTCGTCGAACCGTATCTGGTCAAGAAACCCGTACGTACCATCAGCGGTGTTGCTGTCGTAGCCGTCATGACCTCTCCGCATCCGTGCCCCCATGGAAAGTGCACATACTGTCCGGGAGGTGTGGAGAACGATTCCCCCCAGTCATACACCGGTAAAGAGCCAGCAGCCAGACGTGCATCCCGTAACGAGTTCGATCCGTGGATGCAGGTGACCGATCGCATCCGTCAGTTGGAGGAGATCGGGCACAGGACCGACAAGATCGACCTCATCATCATGGGCGGAACATTCACCTGCAGAGAGCCAGATTATCAGGAATGGTTCGTTAAGAGGTGCTTCGATGCAATGAATGGTCGTGACGCCCCCGATATCGAGACCGCACAGGCGTGGAACTCCGTATCCGAGCACAGGTGTGTCGGACTGACCGTGGAGACACGTCCTGACGCGTTCGATGATGAGCAGATCCGCCGTGCCATGATGTTGGGTGCCACCCGTGTCGAGTTGGGTGTGCAGATACTGGACGATCCGATCCTTCTCGCTGTGAACAGAGGCCATGGTGTGAAGGAGGTGGTGGAATGTACAGAGCGTTGCAGACGTAACGGTCTGAAGGTGTGCTATCATATCATGCCGGGGTTACCTGGGTCATCACCGGAGAAGGATCTTGAATCCTTCAGGTTGATGTACTCTGACAGTAGGTTCAGGCCGGACATGCTCAAGTTCTACACCACATTGGTCATCGGCGGTACACAACTCTATGAGATGTGGGAGCGTGGCGAGTACAGCCCATATGACGTCGATACCGCGGTGGATCTATTGACTCAGATGGAGTCGGAGGTTCCCGAGTATGTGCGTATTCAGAGGATCCAGAGGGACATTCCCGCACCTCAGATCGCTGCAGGTATCCTGAAGAGCAACATCAGGCAATTGGTGCAGGACAATTTGGAGAAAAAAGGTCTCGCATGCAGATGTGTCAGATGTAGGGAGGTCGGCCATTCTCACATATCCTTGGACGATCCGGACAACGTAAGGTTCAGAACGATTGAATACGAGGCGTCCGGTGGAAAAGAACATTTCATCTCTTTGGTCTACGGCGATGCTTTGATCGGTTATGTCCGCCTTAGGGTCGACGGTTCCGATACTGCCACCATCAGGGAATTGAAGGTGTTCGGAAAGATAGCATCCATCGGGGAACAGGGAAAGGATTGGCAACACCGTGGATTCGGAAGGGAACTCGTTGCCGAAGCCGAAAGGCTGGCACTTGCATCCGGTGCATCAAGGATCAGGGTTACCAGCGGTGTGGGTGTACGTGAGTACTACGCCTCGTTGGGATTCGGATTGGAAAGGCCGTACATGGCCAAGGACCTCAAATGACGACGACCTTCCCGTTGGTGGCCCTGATCTCATCCACGGCACAGATGACTCTTCCCTGTTCATCGGTCCTGTGGTTCTGAGAGATCTTCCCACTGAATCTGATCAGGATGTATCTTATCAGACCGGAGGTGCAGTCGATGACGATGTCCTCCAACACACCCAGTTCTGTACCAGCTTCAGTGAAAACCTTCTTTCCGATTAATTCCTTCCTTAGAAGTTTTTGGGACATGATATCATCCGTAGAATGGGATCCTGTCGTAACTGGACTTCCTCTTCCTCAGAGCTTTGTCCATCGCGTTGTATGAATCCAGTTCCTCCTTGGTGACCGATGGTGGGACGATGGTCAATGCGGATTCGAAGTGCCTCTGAAGTATGTATTCGGTTTCTGGGTCTTCACGATATGCACACATTCCCGCTTCTCTGCACAGTTCTGCAAGGTCCGCGCCGACATATCCCTCCGTGGAGGTTGCAATGCCCCTGAGGTCGACGTCCTTCAGCGGCATGTCCTTCGTACATATCTCGAGGATCTGGATCCTGCTGTCCAGTGTGGGTGCGCCTATGAGTATCCTCTTGTCGATCCTCCCGGGTCTAAGGATGGCCGGGTCTATCATATCGGGCCTGTTGGTCGCAGCGATGACGGTCACATTGGACATCTTCTCCATTCCATCCATGGACGTGAGGATCTGATCCACTATGTGCTCCCAAGCCTCGCTTCCGCTTCCGCGCCTTGGTGCGATCGCATCGATCTCATCGAAGAATATTATGCTCGGAGCCATCTGTTTGGCGCGTTTGAAGATCTGCCTGATGGCTCTCTCGGATTCTCCGAGCCATTTGCTGGCAATCTCGGGTCCGTTGACGGCAATGAAGTTAGCACCGGACTCCGTGGCTATCGCCTTAGCGATCATCGTCTTACCTGTGCCAGGCGGACCGAACAACAACAGCCCCTTGGGCTGTTTGATGCCGAGCCTCTGGAATCCTTTGATTCCCTCTTCAGGTACGAAGACTTCGGAGATCTCCCTCTTCACATCATCCAATCCTCCGATGTCCTCCCATTTGACCTCTGGTATGTCGACGATGACCTCCCTCATTCCGCTGGGTTCTATGTCTGAGAGGGCATCTATGAAGTCCTTCATAGTGACCTTCATGTTGGATAGCACCTCCTCCGGAATCCTGGATTCGCTGTCGAACTCCTGAATATGTTTGCTGAGGCATTTCATCGCAGCCTCCCTTGCAAGTGACGACAGGTCCGCACCTACGAATCCCTGTGTGTTGGTGGCCAGATCGTCCAGGTTCACGTCTTCGGCAAGGGGCATGTTCTTCAGGTGTATCTCGAGGATGTCCCTCCTGGCTTCCTTTCCTGGCACTCCGATCTCTATCTCCCTGTCGAATCTTCCGGGTCTTCTGAGTGCGGGGTCGATGGAATCCTCGCGGTTGGTGGCGGCGATGACGATCGTACCGTTCATCTGGGACATACCATCCATAAGCGTCAGAAGCTGTGCCACGATACGTCTTTCGACCTCACCGGTAACCTCGTCACGTTTGGGTGCGATGGAATCCAATTCGTCGATGAATATGACACTGGGTTTGTTCTTGTTGGCTTCCTCGAAGATCCTTCTGATCTTCTCCTCGGATTCTCCGTAATGCTTGCTGACGATCTCGGGACCCTGGATGCTGTAGAACGATGCACCGGATTCCTTGGCTACCGCCTTGGCGATGAGCGTCTTACCAGTGCCAGGCGGTCCGAACAGGAGGACTCCCTTGGGTGCGCTGATACCCATCCTCTCGAAGATCTCCGGGTGGTTGAGGGGAAGTTCGACGACCTCCCTTATCTTCTCCAGCTCATTGCCCAGACCGCCGATGTCATCATAAGTGATTCCGCCACTGACGACGTTTCCTTCGGTCCTTTTGGGCTTATCATTGATGACAATCCTGGTGCTGGCACCTACGGTGACCACGCCGTGTGGGACGGAGGATGTGATGAAGAATGATGTGGGTTTTCCGAGGAACAGGTTGGGTACGAAGATCTCGTCCCCTGCCATAAGGGGTCTCCCCTGCAATCCGTTATGGGCCTTGGAAACGAAGTCCGGATCCTTGAAACTGATGAACTGTCCCTCTCCAATGTTCGGAGTGAGGACGATCTCCTCGGCGAAAACGACGTCCCTCTTGTAGATCTTGACCTTGTCCCCGACCTGCACTCCTGCCGATGTCCTCATGAGTCCGTCGATATGTATCGTATTGGTCCCGTACGCAGATGGTTCGTCCTTGAAGACCTTGGCTGCGATGGACTTCTTGCCCACGATCTCGATGATATCTCCGAATTCGAGCCCTAGGGCTTCGCGCGACAACTGATCCATCCTCGCTCTGCCGAAACCCAGTTCGAGTTGTTTGTTGGATTTCGCGACCTTGAGTTCGATATATTCTTGGGACATCGTTCCGTAATCGTCAAGTACCTATTAATCCGTCACTATCCAAAAGCGGGATGAAACGCTTATTCCCTTATTATAGGAATTACACCTATAGTATGTTTTAAATATAAGTAGCGTATCCGAAGATTTTGCAAGCTTAAGCTATCAGGGGCCTGTAGCTCAGCTAGGTAGAGCATCTGACTTTTAATCAGGTGGTCAGGGGTTCGAATCCCCTCAGGCCCGCAGATAGTCTTCATGAGCGATCAAAATGGATCAAGTATGAGGAATATCGAATGAAATTTCATGAGTTTACTCAGGAAATGGGTTACCCGTTGACCGGCACGGGGAAATTTTGTAGGTGAAATACTTGGCAGTAGAAAATATTTCGTTCAATGTTCTCAAGCACGAACTCGTGCCTGAGCACTATCTTCTGACTCAGGAGGAGGCAGATGCAGTTCTTTCCGAAAAAGGATTGAAGTGCGACCAGCTCCCCAAGATCAGGAAGAGTGACGCGGCGATCAAGGTCCTTGAGAACATCTACGGCCCTATCGAGGAGGGTCGTATCGTCAAGGTCGTAAGACAGAGCGAGACGGCGGAGGAATTCGTCGCATACAGGCTCGTCATTAAGGGATGATACGATGAGGGATTTGGTAGATCTTTATTTTGAGGAGCACAGCATCGTTAACCACCACATCGCGTCCTTCAACGACTTTATCGCAACCGAGGGAAAGCCTGACAACAGGATGCAGGCAATTCTGGATGACATGAGGATTCCCACCGATGATGCGGAGCGCGGAATCATCAAGCTCGATAAGGATCGTACGGGAGGAGTCCAGTACTACATTCGTATTGGAAGGCAGAGGGATGAGAGTGGAAACATCGATCATCAGGCACCTGCAACCATTCACGTAGCACCTCCAACCATCAAGGAGGCCAACGGATACAAGCACGACCTGACCCCCATGGAGGCCAGGCTCAGAAACGTCACCTACGAGGCATCCGTTGAAGTAGACTTTACACTTTACAAAGAGGATTCCGATGGAAGACTCGTTCTTGCAGACCCCACCAGGAACCCACCCTACGAGCGCGTGGAGGTCGGAAAGCTCCCCATCATGGTCAAGTCCAGAGGATGTGTCCTCGACAGGGCGAACATCGAGAAGGCCGAGGAGAGGGACATCACCGATTCCGAGTACCTCCAGAAGCTCATCAACGCGAAGGAGGACCCCAGGGACCCCGGAGGATACTTCATCATCGGAGGAACCGAGAGGGTTCTGATCACACTCGAAGACCTCGCACCCAACAGGGTCATGGTCGAATACAGCGAGAGGTACGGCGCACGCGTCGAGGTCGCAAAGGTGTTCTCCCAGAAGGACGGATACCGCGCACTCACCCTGGTCGAGAAGAAGAAGGATGGAATGGTCATGGTCACCGTTCCCGCCACCACCAGCGCAATCCCGATCATCGCACTCATGAAGGCACTCGGAATGGAGTCCGATGCAGAGATCTGCAAGGTCATCTCCTCCAACCCCGAGATGGACACCATCGTCTACGCCAACATCGAGAACAGTTTCGACAAGAAGACCTACCAGCCCAACGGTTTCCACACAACCGATGACGCCATCGCATTCCTCGAGAGGAACTTCGCCGCCGGTCAGGCGAAGGAGTACAGGATCAAGAAAGTCGAGAGCATCCTCGATCGCTCTCTGCTTCCTCACCTGGGAGACAAGAAAGAGGACCGTATGAAGAAGGCCATCTACCTCGGTCGTGTCGCACGTGCAGTTCTCGAGCTCTCCAGGGGAGAGAGGAAGGAGGACGACAAGGACCACTACTCCAACAAGAGGCTCAAACTCGCAGGAGACCTCATGGAGGATCTCTTCAGGACCAGCTTCAACAGCCTCATGAAGGACCTCAAGTACCAGCTTGAGAGGAACTGGAGCAGGAAGAAGGGAGACTGCAGGATCGCATCCTCAATCAGGCCTGACCTGTTGTCCCACAAGCTCATCCACGCACTCGCCACCGGAAACTGGGTCGGCGGACGTGCAGGAGTTTCCCAGCTCTTGGACAGGACGACCAACATGTCCTCCATGTCCCACCTTAGGAGAGTCACCTCCTCACTCACCAGGTCCCAGCCCCACTTCGAGGCCCGTGACCTTCACTCCACTCAGTGGGGAAGGCTGTGCCCTTCCGAGACCCCTGAGGGACAGAACTGCGGTCTGGTCAAGAACCTCGCACTCATCACCGATGTCTCCGAGGGACTCAGCGACTCCGATCTCATGTGGATGATTAGGGACTGCGACCTGCAGCCCGTCAACACCCCCGGAGCTGCTCGTGTCTACGTCAACGGAGACCTCAAGGGAAGCAACGGAAATCCCCTCAAGCTCGTCTCCGACATCCGTGAGAAGAGAAGGTGCGGACTCCTGCCCTACGAGGTCAACATCCACTATGACCCAGAGATGAACGAGGTCATCATCAACTCCGACGAGGGACGTCTCAGACGCCCCCTCCTCGTCGTCAAGGACGGAAGGACCATCCTTTCCAGGAAGCACATCGAAGGCATCCGCGACGGAAAGGTTAGATGGGACGACCTGTTCCGCGAGGGAATCATCGAGTGGATCGATGCGGAGGAGGAAGAGGACGCATTCATCGCGATCGAACCCTACGACACTCCCAACAGGTGCCCCCACTGTGACAAGGCACTCTCATCCGCCAACGTCGACTGGATGAACCCCGGAAGGGAGGGAGACGCAGAGCTCGTCTGTAAGGTCTGCGGCGGTTCCATGACCGTTCCCAGCAAGATCACCAAGGACCACACCCACATGGAGATCGACCCCATGGTCATCATCGGTATCGCATCCGGTCTGGTCCCCTACCCCGAGCACAACTCCGCACCCCGTGTCACCATGGGTGCAGGTATGGCAAAGCAGGCACTCGGAGTATCCGCGGCCAACTACCGTATCAGGCCCGATACCCGCGGACACCTGCTCCACTACCCCCAGATGCCTATGGTTCAGACCAAGGAGATGGAGTATATCGGTTACAACCACAAGCCCGCAGGACAGAACTTCTGTATCGCGGTCTTCTCCTACCACGGATACAACATCGAGGATGCAATCGTCATGAACAAGAGCTCCGTCCAGCGCGGACTCGGACGTTCCACCTTCCTCAGGTCCTACCGTGCAGAGGAGAAGCACTCCCACGATCTGTACGATTGGAAGAGGGACCACTTCGAGATCCCCTCCCCCGATGTCGTCGGAGCACGTACTGACACGGCATACTCCGCACTCGGAGACGACGGACTGATCTCCCCCGAGGCAGAGGTCTCCAGCGGAGACGTCCTCGTCGGTAAGACCTCTCCCCCCAGGTTCATCGAGGAGGAGTCCCTTACCACCCAGAAGAGGAGGGAGGCATCCCTCACCGTCAGGTACGGAGAGCGCGGATGGGTCGACTCGGTCATGCTCACCATGTCCGAGGAGGACACCACCATCGCCAGGGTCAAGATCAGGGACCAGAGGATCCCCGAACTCGGAGACAAGTTCTGTTCCAGGCACGGACAGAAGGGAGTCATCGGACGTCTCATCAGCCAGACCGAGATGCCCTTCACCGCCGACGGAGTCACCCCCGATATCGTCGTCAACCCCCACGGAATCCCTTCACGTATGACCATCGCACACGTCCTCGAGATGATCGGTGGTAAGGTCGGATCCATGCAGGGTCGCCTCATCGACGGAACCATCTTCTCGGGAGAGAGGGAGGATTCCATCCGCGACGGACTCGTCGAGAGCGGATTCGCACGCAGCGGAAAGGAGGTCATGTACGACGGAGTCACCGGAAAGATGGTCTCCATGGACGTCTACACCGGAGTCATCTTCTACGAGAAGCTGCACCACATGGTCAGCGGAAAGCTCCACTACAGGTCCAGAGGACCCGTCCAGATCCTTACCCGCCAGCCCACCGAGGGACGTTCCAGGCGCGGAGGACTCAGGTTCGGAGAGATGGAGCGTGACTGTTTGATCGGTCACGGTGTGTCCATGGTCATCAAGGACCGTCTCCTCGATCAGTCCGACGGAACCAAGCAGTACATCTGCGGAGACCCCAACTGCGGTCACATCGCCATCAAGAGCAGACACGGAGAGCTCTACTGCCCCGTGTGTAAGAACAACACCAACATCCACCAGGTCCAGACATCCTACGCATTCAAGTTGCTCATGGATGAGCTCCTGTCGCTGGGTGTGGCCATGAGGCTTAGACTGGAGGATTTGAGATGAGCAACGATATGGTCAAGAGGATCGGTTCGATCAAGTTCTCGTGCCTTTCCCCTGAAGAGATCAGGAAGATGTCCGCCGTGAAGGTCATTACCGCGGACACGTACAACGACGAAGGTTTCCCCTACGAGGGCGGACTCATGGACACCAGCCTCGGTGTCGTCGAGCCCGGACTCAAGTGTAAGACCTGCGGATGCAAATCCGGTGAGTGTCCCGGACACTTCGGACACATCGAACTCGCAAGGCCCGTCATCCACGTCGGATTCATCAAGGACATCAAGTCCCTTCTGGACTCCTGTTGCCGCAACAGGGATTGCGGAAGGCTCATGCTCACCGCAGAGCAGGCAGAGGCCGCAAGGAAGGAGATGGAGCGTATGGACGAGCTCGGAGGGGACGCCATCGACGCGAAGGCATTCTCCAAGGAGACCGCCAAGAGCGCATCCAACAGGACCGTATGTCCCTACTGTGGTGCCGAGCACTACAAGATCAAGTTGGACAAGCCCACCTCCTTCAGCGAGGAGACCCCCGAGGGTAACAAGAAGCTCACGCCTCAGACCATCCGTGAGAGGCTCGAGCGCATCCCCGACGAGGATCTCGTGACCTTGGGAATCGATCCCAAGACCTGCAGGCCCGAGTGGATGATCCTCACCGCACTGCCTGTACCTCCCGTGACCGTCAGGCCCACCATCACCCTGGAGTCCGGAGAGAGGTCCGAGGACGACCTCACTCACAAGCTGGTCGATATCCTCAGGATCAACCAGAGGCTCCTCGAGAACCGTGACAGCGGATCACCCCTGCTGATCGTCGAGGACCTGTGGGACCTTCTGCAGTACCACATCACCACCTACTTCGACAACCAGACCTCCGGTATCCCTCCCGCAAGGCACAGGTCCGGACGTCCCCTGAAGACTCTGACTCAGAGGCTCAAGGGTAAGGAGGGTCGTTTCAGATCCAACCTGTCTGGTAAGCGTGTGGACTTCTCCGCACGTACCGTCATCTCCCCCGACCCGATGCTGTCCATCAACGACGTCGGAGTCCCCATCCCCGCAGCCAGGGAGCTCACAGTTCCCGTTCACGTCAACGCCTCCAACATCGAGACCATCCGTGAGATGGTCAGGGGCGGAACCGAGCAGTGGACCGAGGATGGAAAGTACAAGCCCGGAGTCAACTACATCATCAAGTCCGATGAGAGGAAGATGAGGGTCACCGCCAACAACACCGAGCTCCTCGCAGAGAATCTCGAAGAGGGATTCACCGTCGAGAGGCAGCTCATGGACGGAGATGTCGTCCTGTTCAACAGGCAGCCTTCGCTGCACAGGATGTCCATGATGGCCCACCGTGTCAAGGTCATGGAAGGAAAGACCTTCAGGTTCAACCTCTGTGTCTGTCCTCCCTACAACGCGGACTTTGACGGTGACGAGATGAACCTCCACGTCATCCAGGGCGAGGAGGCCCGTGCAGAGGCACGTGTCATCATGCAGGTCCAGGAGAACATCCTGTCCCCAAGGTACGGAGGACCCATCATCGGTGCGATCCACGATCACATCACCGGATCCTTCTTCCTTACCAACAAGAACCCTGTCTTCGACAGGCAGCAGGCGATGAACATCCTCACCAAGCTCGACAGTCGCGATTCCGACGATTCCGACCTCGAACTCTGCAACGACAATATGGACTACGAGGCCATGATCGAGGCGGACAGGAAGGACTACCTCAAGCGCGGAATCAGGATTCCCGCACCTCTCGTCAACGAGAAGGGAGAGAAGTACTGGACCGGAAAGCAGCTGTTCTCCACCGTCCTCCCCAGGACACTCAACTGTACCTTCAAGTCCTCCGTCTGTGTCGGATGCAGGGACGGTTGTAAGAAGGAAAACTGTGAGAACGATGCATTCGTCAAGATCAGGAACGGTCAGCTCCTCTGCGGAACCATCGATGCCAAGGGAGTCGGAAACAGTAAGGGTAAGATCCTCGACAGGATCGCACGTGACTACGGAGCAGACTGTGCCCGTATGTTCATCAACCGTGTCACCAGGATCGCACTCGGTGCGATCATGAACCACGGATTCAGTACCGGTATCGACGACGAGGACATCCCCAACGAGGCGAAGGAGCAGATCAAGAGCTTCACCGACGAACGTGTCGAGGCTGTGAACGCACTCATCGAATCCTACCGTGACAACACCCTTGAGGCAATGCCCGGACGTTCCATCGAGGAGACCCTCGAGATGAACATCGGAAAGAACCTTTCCGAGGCTCGTGACCACGCAGGAGAGATCGTCGCCGACCACGTCGGTATGGCGAACCC
>JAFVZR010000215.1 GCA_017508065.1 Candidatus Methanomethylophilaceae archaeon | reverse complement strand
GTCCTTGTGGTTGCATGCATGCTTCTGTGTGCCCTCAGCCCTGCAGTTGTGACCTGGAATGAGGACTACGTCTTTGCCGATGGTGATGACGAATTCGTCTATGTCGCATTTGGCGATTCCATGGTCAATGGATTTGGAATGGTCGATTACTATCCAGACGGTGAAAAATATAAAGGTCATCTCACTGGTGGCGACATAGATCTTACAAACCGTGACACTTACAATTATTATGGATTCCTTCAGAGTCCAGCGGGTGCATTCCCGACACTTCTCAAGACTCATCTTGAAGAAAAATGTGGATTGAATGTTAACGAAGACTATATGTTGGCAATGTCGGGAATGCGTAGTGCGGAATTGAGATCCATGTTCTATGATGGATTCAATGATCCAAACTATAACAAACCTGAGGATAGGTTGAAGAATGTTTTCCAGATTCCTGGATTTGATGAGCTGACCGAGAAAATTACAAGCAACGGTGTCGCAATCGATTCCATGGATGATCTGAAAGCTTACTATAGATTCATGGTTGATGAGGCAGATCTCATCACATATAACTTCCACTACGACTTCGCAATGTCCATATCCGATGTGGTCACCGCCGCAATAATGGGCGGAGAAGCCCAACCTCTTTCATATGACCTCTATCTTGACGAATCAAAAATGGAGTATTATGAGGAGATATTGGCATTTGTGACCGATGCTTTCGACATGGCATTGGCTGATGTCGGATTGGATTTGTCCATACTCCCATTTGATGTCATGGATCTTCTCGATTCAATGGCATATGTTGTACTCAGTTATTGTAGTAATTTTGATGCAAACATGAAGTACATCTTTGAGAACAATAAGGATGTCAATGTGGTTGTTATCGATTCTTATAATTTCTTCAGCGGAATCAACTTGAAGATGGGCGACACAATCATCCCTCTTGGTGATGTTCTTGGATATCTTCTCGATTTCTGCAACATGTACACCAAATATTTGTCGCCTTATGCGTCAATGACATATCATGCGAATATCGATGGAGTTCCCACTTCTTTCGCAAAAGAGATTGCAGAATATGGATCCATGGATGCACTGTTGGAGAAAGATGACGAAATTTCTGCAGCAGTATACACCGGTATTGCGTTCGCATCTGGTGCAATCGGTATGGGGGACCTTATTTTAGGACAACTAGGTTATAACGCATTAGGCTATGGAGAAATGGGCAATCTTCTTTCTACCAAACCTGGTGCGGAGGGATTTGTTAAACTAATGAGTTTAATTTTCTCTTCTGAAGCAGTGGACATCTCAATTTTCATACCCAAAGAGGGAGAGATGGATCCAATGACAAAAATGGGTACCGCAGTTGTCATGTCCGCATTCTTAATGAATGGTACCTATCCAATTGAGGATATTGGAGATGCACCCATGTCTTTCGTCATTGACGATGGTGGATGTACTTTCAAGGCAGATGTCGGTGACGTTCAAATCGATATGTTGACATTAACTGCTGCAGACATAGGATTCATGAAGATTCCCTACTTTGGACTCTTTGGAGAGGCGATGATGTCTCATCCAAGTGACAAGGGTCATTCAGAAATCTTTGATCAGATTTTGAACAATACTGTCAAGGGTGGATTGGATGAGGTCATAGACAATATCGAGGATCGTTTTGATGAATGCATTGACGACCTACTTCTGAATGTCGATGCTTTCGCAAACAAGGCCAAGACTGATCTTCTGAACTTCCTCGATGACCTCAAGTCCTCCGATGAAGCAGCTGTCCTCGAAGGTCTCATCAAGGATTACATTGCAGATTCCGAAGCAGTCCTCGATGCTCTCAAGGCAGGAGACCTCGATGAACTAGATTCAGCCATAGAGGAGTTGGAGAAGTCCTACTCCGCATTGAAGGCATTCGCAATAACCCTTAAAGAAACCATAATCAATGACCCCGTACTGCTCGCTACCTTCGATGCTGTCATGGAGAAGGTGGAGGAGATCACCAACGTCCTTGGTATAGTGGACGATTATGTCGACGGAATCGTCGATTTCCTCAAGAAGGATGAGGTCTCCGCCATTATCGATATGGCAGTGGCCGGTGCATCCGACGCGATCAAGGGCACTCCCGAATATGCGGAGCTCCTTGAAAAGATCGAGGACATCAAATCAAGGATCGAATGCAAGATCGATTGCTTCAAGGATGCAGTCGAGTCCGGAATCATGGATGCGAAGGTCGCTGCAGCCGAGATCAAAGCAGAGGTCGAGGCAGCCATCGATGCACTCGAGGATTACATTCTGTCCCTTGGACAGAACGTCGACGGTTCACTCGTCGCACTGGTCGACGAGATTAAACTCGCTCTCGAAGAGATCAAGGGTATGGTCGATGAGGCTATCGAACTGACCGATGGTATCAAGGATGTCATCGGACAGGCGATCGCACAGGCACTCATCGTCACCGAGACGATAGAGGGATATGTCGAGGACATCGAGTCCGGAATCGATAGGGTCGTCGATACAGTCGAATGCATCATCGACAACGTCGAGGCTACGATCGAGGACGTGAAGGCAACCATCGTCATTGTGAACGGTCTCGTGGACAAGGGAATGACTGTCTACGACGCACTCGTGGAGGCCGACTACTTCTCCAAGTTCGACGGTCTGAGGGATGTCCTCATTTCCGCAGAGGCGGTCGTCGGATGTTACATCGAGAACATGATGCTCGGATTGGAATTCCAGTTGATCGAGTACGTCGTTCCACACCTCGAGGACCTCTACGGTTCCGTCGATGATGTCAGGGGATTGATCGCAGAGGGTATGCCTCTCAAGGACGCCATCGTTGAAGCAGGTGTTCCCGAGATCCTCAAGGACATCAACGATTCGATGAACATGATCGTCATCGATTCCAAGGAGTTCCTGGATTCCGAGTATCAGAGGTTCCTGGAGTTCAAGTTCGAGATGTTGAAGGCAGCCTTCATGTTCCTCTGCCCGATCGTATCCGACATCACCAACTATGTCGAGACCGACGATTCTTACTATGAGTACGATGAGATCGCATACTTCGGAGCGAACGTATTCGATCTGTACTCTGTCGGAGGAATCATAGATTCCATCAAAGAGTCCGATATCGATATGATCGAGACCATCGAGGGTTCCAATGTCGTCTTCGTGAAGGCAGACAGCGGTGTCCTTCTGAGTGTCGGAGTCGAACTCCTTGCTGATTTCAACAAGAAGCATTTCACCGGTGCCGACTTCAGTGAATTCACCGACATCAACGGTGTCGATGTCTCGAAGATCATGGCAGCATTCGACGAGTATGTCGAGCCTGTCATCGATGCTATCCTCAAGGCATATCCCGATTATGCGGAGGCTGAGACCATCGTCGCGCATGTGGTCGATGTAATCCTGTACAACTATCTGTCCGCACTCGATGATCTGGACGAATTGGTTGATTCCATCACCGATGTGAACTCCCGTGCCACCGTTCTGATCGGCGGTTCCTACAACATCTTCAACGGATCCACCGTCACCATCGAGGGATACGAGATACCTGTCGGAGACATCGTTGATGCGATCGTATCTGCATACAATGTGTGCATCTACGAGTTCTGCGAGGACTGTCCCAACGCGGTATATGTGGACCTCATGGGCATGGTCGGAACCGGTATCGATCTTGAGAACATGGATTTCGAATCCCTCATGGACGGTACCGCTCTCCCCAATGTCGATATCGATTACCTTTATGATCAGGTCGAACTCACCCTCTCGGGAATGGAACTCATCGAGCTCTTCGATGTGTATTGGATCAACGGAGAGGATGTCCTCGATGTCGATTACGGACTCACCGCAGAGGAGAGGGATGCGGCCACCTATGGCGAGGCCCCTGTACGTCCCGCGGACGAGTTCAACAGATACGAGTTCAAGGGCTGGGAGAAGGTTGTCGATGAGGACAACGGAGACCTCTACTACTATGCGAAGTTCGATGCGATCCCCGTCAAGGTCATCATCTCCGGTGGCGATGATGGCGATAAGGATGGCGTAGGCGGAGAACTCGAGTTCGACGTTTCCAACATCGATCCTACCGTAGAGGTCGTGAAGGTGGAGATCAACGGAATCTCCGTGTCCTTGCCGACCGGTCTCTTCGAGGGATGCGATTCTGTCAAGGTCGTTTCCAAGGTGGTCGAGAAGGACAAGCTCCCCGGTAACCTCCATGTGTTCACCGAAGGTAAGACCGTCATCTCCCTCGAGTTGTTCCTCGATGGAGCCAAGGTCTCCGAGTTCGGAGAGAACAAGGTAAGCGTTTCCGTCGAGTACGCACTCGCTGAGGGAGAGGACGCATCAACCCTTGCTGTGTGGTACATGGATACGGATCTCATGATCCTCGAGAAGGTCGAGTCCACATATGAGAACGGTGTCCTTACCATCACCACCGATCACTTCTCCTACTGGGTGATCGGACATGAGGTAATCGAGGATGATTCGGAGGCATTCCCTGTCGCCGTTGCGATCATGCTCGTGATCATCGCAGCCCTCTGCGTTGTTCTCCTCAGGTTCAAGGAGTAAACCCGAAAAAGGATCCGGGCTCCTTCGGGAGCCCGATCCAACTCTTACTATGGAACGGATGGATTCCGTTCCGATATTTTCTATTGTATGGGGTCGACAGAACGTTCCCTAGAACTAGGAAAAAGGATGATTCGGGATGACCCAGATCAGTTGATCTCGATCATCCTCTTGACAGGTAGGAAAGCATCCCTGATGATGTCGTCATCGAGAACGATCTGCCCTGTAAGGTTCTCCAGACAATCTGCGATCGATTCAAGGGTGATGTACTTCATCGGTTCGCATACGGCACTTTCAGGGAAGTGGAACCTCTTGCCGGGACAGGAGGTCTCCAGGCGGTGCTTCATTCCAACCTCTGTAACGATGATATATTCCTCGTTGTCCATGGTCTTGCAGTGATTGAGCATGGCCTCGGTCGATCCCACGAAGTCCATGACCGAAAGGATGGCCTCGTTACATTCTGGATGTGCCATACAATACGCATCAGGATATCTCCTCTTGAGTTCTGACACTTCTTCCAATGTGATGGAGTCATGTATGGGACAACATCCGTTCCAAAGGACGATCTCCTTCTCGGGAACGAGTCTGGCTATGTATGAACCCAGATTCTTGTCAGGTACAAAGAGCACCTTGTCGGAATCTAGTGACCTTACGACCTTCAACGCATTCCCGGATGTGCAACAGACGTCCATCTGGGTCTTTGTCGGACCAGTGGTGTTAACGTATCCGACGACGGTATGGTCGGGAAGTTCCTTCCTCCTCTGTGCCAGTGCTTCGGGGGAACACATCGCTGCCATATCGCAGACCGCATCAGGGCGTGGAAGTAGGACAATCTTATCGGGGGACAGGATCTTCGCTGTCTCGCCCATGAACGTCACTCCGCAGAACACGATCACATCCGCATCGGTCTTGGATGCCTGTATGGAAAGGCCCAGCGAATCTCCTGTGAAGTCTGCGATGTCCTGGATCTCCGGGTTGGTGTAGTTGTGGGCGAGGATGATCGCATTCCTCTCCTTCTTGAGTCTGACGATCCTCTCGGTTACTGTCTCCATGAGGGGGTGCATGTATCTTCCATTAAATACGTATCGCGCACGCGGGTACGCCCGCACGCGCAACTATAATAATCATATTCGGATACACCGAAACATAGGAAAGTGGACACAATGGACGAGTGGGTCACAATCGCAGCACCGGCAACGATCTCCAACATCGGACCCGGTTTCGACATCTTTGGAATGGCATTGCAGAATCCCTACGATACCATCATGGGTAGGAAGATCGAGAAGGGTCTCGTCATAACCGAGATCACCGGACCCGGGGCGGACGGTATCCCCACCGAGCCCGAGAAGAACTCCGTCACCATCGCCGCGAAGGCGGTACTCGACATGGTCGGTGCGGACTTCGGAATCGAGATCAAGATCAAGAAAGGAATCAGGCCCTGCAGCGGTATCGGTTCGTCCGGAGCATCCGCGGCAGGCGGTGCATACCTCGCCCATGTCCTCACCGGGGAGAAGCTCTCCCCTTCCGATGTGGTCCTCTGTGCAGCCAAGGCCGAGGGAACAACTTCCGGCGGACTCCACGCTGATAACGTCGCACCCTGTATCCTCGGCGGATTCACCATCATCAAGTCCTACGATCCCTTCGAGGTCATGGTCACCCAGCCCCCAGAGGACTTGGGTGTCGTGGTCGTCATGCCCGATGTCATGGTCGCCACCTCCGAGTCCAGGAAGGTCCTCCCCAAGATGGTGGAGGTCAAGGACCTCGTGTTCCACGTAGGGAACGCAACATCCATGGTCCACGCCATGCACACCGGCGACATCGACCTGATCGGAAGGTCCGTCAGGGATGCCGTCTTCGAACCCGCAAGGTCCCATCTCGTCCCCCACCTGAAGGATGCCGAGCGCATCGCGATGGAGAACGGTGCGGTCGCATCGTTCCTCGGCGGTTCCGGACCCTGCATCATCTCATTCTTCAAGAAGTCCGTTGGCAACGGTCAGAGGATCGCCGATGCCATCAGGGAAATGTACACTCAGAACAACATGCACTGCGATACATGGGTCACCGAATGGGGATCCGGATGCAGGAGGCTTTGAATATGGCAGCACACAAGGTAGTTTGTTTGGACTGCGGATGCGATGTGGAGGACCCCTTCGTCAACACATGTCCCAAGTGTGGCGGTCTTCTGACCGTCAAGATGGATCTGGAACCGCTCAAGGGAATGAAGCCCACCGACCTCCACAAGGAGCCCATCGGTGTCTGGAGATACGCTCCCTTCCTTCCCGTCGACTTCGACAAGCGCGTGTCCATCAAGGAGGGAGGAACGCCTCTCTACAAGACCGACGCACTCGCCAAGGAGTTCGGAATCAAGGAGATGTACGTCAAGTACGAGGGTGCCAACCCCACAGGTTCCTTCAAGGACAGGGGAATGACCGTCGGAGTCTCCCACGCCGTCGAGCTCGGTGCCAAGGTCGTCGGATGTGCTTCCACCGGAAACACCTCCGCATCGCTTGCCGCATACGCATCCAAGGCAGGCATCAACTGTGCCGTCTTCCTTCCCTCAGGAAAGGTCGCGGCAGGAAAGTTGGCACAGGCCATGTTCTTCGGTGCCAAGGTCGTCTCCATCGACGGAAACTTCGACGATGCACTCGCCATCGCAAGGAGGATGTCCGAGGAGAAGCAGCTGTACCTCCTGAACTCCATCAACCCCTACAGGCCCGAGGGACAGAAGTCCGTCCTGTTCGAGATCATGGACCAGTTGCAGTACGACGTCCCCGACAGGATCATCGTCCCCGTCGGAAACGCAGCAAACATCTGGGCCGTCTACAAGGCCATCAAGGAGCTCGAGGAGATCGGATGGATCGACAAGATCCCCATGCTCACCGGAATCCAGGCGGAGGGTGCAAGTCCCGTTGCAAGGGCATTCGCAGGCAAGAACGCAGATTTCGAGCCCGAGAGGAACCCCGAGACCGTCGCAACCGCCATCCGTATCGGAAACCCCGTCAGCGGAAGGAAGGCACTCAAGGCGATCTACGACACCGGAGGATACTCCACCACAGTCACCGATGAGGAGATCATCGCAGCACAGAAGCTCCTCGGAAGGCGCGAGGGTGTCGGAGTCGAGCCCGCATCCGCAGCATCCGTCGCAGGAGCGAAGAAACTGCGCGACATGGGAATCATCGACAAGGACGAGCGTGTCGTCTGTATCTGTACCGGTAACGCACTGAAGGATCCTGATACCATCATCAACAACAGCGATCCGATCTTCAAGTGCGCCAACGACATCGACGCCGTCAAGAAGATCCTTCTTGGATGAAACCCCAACCGATCGAAGGGGGTGGTGTATCACCATCCCCTCCGGTCATCGTTTTGATCATAGGTCCACATCAGAGAGGTCCAAAAGCCAATTGTGCATATGCGTATGCTAAAGGGCTGTCTCGATACCACTTCGAATCAGAAATCGAAGAGGCTAGCCTGTTTGGGGCGTTTGTCCTGAGGTTCGACCTTCCTCTTCACCTTGACCTCTTCCACATCTACGGGCTCGGGTTCCGGTGGAGCCTCGTACATACTGGCAGCATTCCATGACCCTGTCTGTTCCTTCAGGCTCTTGGCCAAGGCCGCACCGAACCTGGGCAATGAGGCTATAGTGCCCGCATCGGTTCTGGCTATGTCCTCCTTTGTCTTCAGTCCCCTGTCATACAGCGTCCTTGCCTTCGCTCTGCCTATGCCCTTCAGTGATACGAGTTCGAGGAGTTCGTTCCTTACACCGTACTTGAGACGGGTTAGCATGGGTCTGATCCTCTTCACGACCTCTGGTCTGAATATGGTGGCGATCTCGATCATGGCGTATGTCAGCCATTCCATGTTGTCCACCCTGCTACGGATGTCACCGGGCCCGATACCCATCTCTGTGGTGATGGCGTCCTCCTCCTTCTCCTCTATCCATTCCAGTGCCATACAGGCGACCTTCAGGGAGCTGAGGAAGTACTCGAACTCGTAGTCCATATCGTCTGGCACATCCATAAGGAATTGGCCCTCGTACTTGTCGAAGAGATTGTTCAGGCATTCCATGTCAGCTTTCTTCGGATAAAGACCCAGCACATCGGGTGTGGATGCAACTGCATGCAGGAGCATCAGGTCGTCGGTGGTGTCCTTTATCAGAGTGACGGCATCCCTGAGGATGACGGCGGATTCGGGGTCGATGTACAGGTCCGACACACGTTTTCCGAACGTGAGCGGTGAGAGTATCCCGTCCTCGTCGGCGATCATCTGTTCCTCGGTAAGGAATTCCACCACGTTCTCCACTGCACCTTCGATACCGTAGAGGCTGGATTGGCATCCGTAGAACGTCTCCCTCAGGAATTCGATGATGTCATCGACGGAGGAGACGTCCTCCGTAGCGATAAGACCCAGTATGTGTGTCCTAAGGGTCTTCTCGTTACCTAGCTTGGACATGATGTTCTCGGAATCGCATTCCAGGTAGTCCTCCATCAGGTGTTCCGCATCCGCATCGCTCTTGGCCATCAGTATGGCCTCACCGTACGGATCGTATCCCGGCCTTCCGGCACGACCGCACATCTGTTTCACCTCCATGACCGCGATGGGTGCGTTACCGGCTCCCGCCTCGAAACGTGTGGTGTCCCTGACGATGACCCTCCTTGCCGGGAGGTTTATGCCTGCGGCCAATGTGGGGGTGGCGACTATGCACTTGATCCTTCCGGATCTGAACTCCTTCTCGATGAACTGTCTCTGTTTGTATTCGAGACCTGCGTTATGGAACGCTATACCGCATTTGACACATGATGCGAGCTTCCTTCCGACGGCCGTACTCTCCGAGCTCCCCTCGAGGATCTCCAATTCCTCGTCGGTCAGTTCCATCTTGGCGAGTCCGGCCATGTCCTTGGAATATCTCACTGCCAGGGCTTCGGTGGAACGGCGGGAATTGACGAAAACGAGACATTGACCCCCGTCCCTGACCATGTCCGCCACAAGGGCCCAGACCTCCTCCTTCATCTTCGGGACATCGTGCGTGCTACCGTCCCTGAACGTGATCGTTCCCTGTTGATAGACGCCTTCCTTCAACTCGATCGGACGCCAATCGCTTCTGACCAGTTCGGCGTCCAACCATTGTGCCAGATCCATTGCGTTCGATATCGTGGCGGAGAGGGCTATGATCTGCATGCCCTTGTTCCTGCGCATCATCTTGGTGAGTGCCACCTCCAATGTGGGGCCTCTGCCTGGATCATGTAGCATGTGGACCTCATCGACTATGACGAGCCCCACACTGTCGATCCATGCGCTGCCGTGACGCATGAGTGAATCCGCCTTCTCCGACGTGGCGACCAGGACGTCGCAATCGGATAGGCGTCTGTCATCGGAATCCAGGTCACCGGTGCTGAGGCCGACCTTGAATCCAAGATATGAGAATCTATCGAAATCGTCCTTCTTCTCCGCAGCGAGTGCCTTGAGGGGGACGATGTACAGTACACGTTTCCCTTCCTCCACCAGCCTCTTCAGGGCTGTACAGTATCCGATCAACGATTTCCCGCTGGCAGTGGGGATTGCGGCGACCACGTTCCTTCCCGTGAGTGCGATGGGGATCGCCTCCGCCTGTGGCGGGTGGAGTTCCACGAATCCCTGTTCCGCAAGGGCCTGTCTGATCTCGTCCGACAGGTCGAGTTCTTCTACCAGCATGGGATGTATAACGAGCAATGCGTATTTAGAGTTTGACGGATTCGAATGTGCCAGATACCATCATTCGTTTCTCACGCATATATAATAGTGATAGAACTCGTGCGCGCGATTACAGTGTGTCATTTGTAAATGGTTAAATACAGCGGAACGATAGAGAATGATTAACGGAGCAATAGCTAATGAGTGACGACAGATTGAAGAAGGAACAGGTGCAGCTCGCCGGTTCCCTCGACGAGTGGATCGAGGAACAGACATTCGATTCCACTGAGGAGATCGAGATTCCCGATCAGATGGCCGACAGGGTCATCGGACAGGAACGTGCTGTCGATGTCATCCGCAAGGCGGCATCCCAGAAGAGGCACGTCATGCTCATCGGAGAACCCGGAACAGGAAAGTCCATGCTTGCGAACTCCATGGTGGAGTTCCTTCCCAAGGGCGAACTCCAGGACGTGGTCTCCTATCACAACCCCGAGGATTTCAACGAGCCCAGGATCCGCGTCCTTCCCGCAGGTAAGGGTAAGCAGATCGTAGATGAACAGAAGGCTATCGCAGCAGCACAGAGGAACAAGAAGAACAACACCATGTTGTACATCATCCTCGCAGTGGCTGCCATCGGATTGGTCTACTTCTTTTGGACTGGCAACACAACCCTCCTCTGGATGGGACTGTTGGTCGGATTCTTCCTCTACATGATGTACAGGACGCCCGGTCAGAGGAGCGAGATCATGATCGTTCCCAAACTGTTGGTCGGTCACCAGCCCGGTGACATGCCACCGTTCGTGGATGCCACAGGGACCCACGCAGGAGCTCTCCTCGGAGATGTCAGGCACGACCCGTTCCAGTCCGGAGGTCTCGAGACCCCGTCCCACGACAGGATCGAACCCGGATGCATCCACAAGGCCAACAAAGGTGTCCTCTTCATCGACGAGATCAACCTTCTGAGGATGGAATCCCAGCAGGCATTGCTCACTGCCATGCAGGAGAAGAAGCTCTGCATCACCGGTCAGAGCGAGCGTTCCTCCGGAGCACTCGTCAAGAGCGAGCCTGTCCCCACGGACTTCGTCCTCGTCTGTGCCGGTAACCTCGATGCGATCCAGGGAATGCACCCCGCACTCAGGTCCCGTATCAGAGGATACGGTTACGAGGTGTACATGAGGAACACCATGGACGACACCGACGAGCACCGTAAGGACATCATCAGGTTCGTCGCACAGGAGGTCAGGAAGGACGAGAAGATCCCCCACTTCGACAAGTACGCCGCAGCCGAGATCATCAGGGAGGCACAGCGCCGTTCCGGAAGGAAGGGAAAGCTCACACTCAGATTCAGGGAGCTCGGAGGTCTCGTCCGTGTCGCAGGAGACATGGCCGTTCAGGACGGAAGGGACCTGGTCACCCGTGACGATGTCGTCCTCGCAAGGAGGATCGCACGTTCTCTCGAGCAGCAGATCGCCGACCGCAGCGTCGAGGGTCACAAGGCATACGAGACGTTCCTCACAGAGGGTACCGCCGTCGGTAGGATCAACGGTCTCGCCGCACTCAACGCGAGTTCCAACATGGCGGAGTACTCAGGTATCGTATTGCCCATCGTAGCTGAGGTCACACCCTCTCCCAGTAAGAAGGGAGGGATCGTCGCCACCGGTAAGCTCGGGGAGATCGCGAAGGAGGCTGTCGAGAACATCTCCGCAGTCGTGAAGAAGTACGCCGTCTCCGAGTTGGGAGAGAAGGACATCCACCTCCAGTTTGTGGGAACATACGACGGAGTCGAGGGTGACAGTGCATCCGTCACCATCACCACCGCGATCCTTTCCGCATTGGATGAGGTGCCCATCTATCAGGACCTCGCTATGACCGGAAGTCTGAACGTCCGCGGTATGGTCCTTCCCGTCGGAGGAATCACCGCCAAGCTCGAAGCGGCAGCCGAGTCCGGTATCCACATGGCCGTGATCCCCAAGATCAACGCCAAGGATGTCATGATCGAGGCCAGGTACTACGAGACCCTCGAGATCTACCTCGCCGAGACCATCCGCGACGTCATCGAGTTGGCATTCGTCGACTGCCCCAAGAAGCAGGAGTACCTCGACAAGCTCGCGGTGCTGAACCCCAACGGTTCCACCCTCACCAAGCTCGAGCCTCCTGCGAAGTACGAGATCCTGGAGGACGAGGACGATACGGTCACCGTCATCGTCGCACCCCCCACGGATGAGGGACAGCAGGACGAAGAGGGAGCACCCGCTCCCGTAGCGTGAGGTCCGCATGTCCGGGAACGACGCATTGATCATCGGGAGGTTCCAACCCTTCCACAAGGGTCACATGGAAGTGCTCAGGAAGATCTACCAGGAGTGCGACCATGTCACCATCGGTATCGGCAGTGCGCAACTTTCCCACATGGAGGACAATCCCTTCACCGCAGGCGAACGCTATCTCATGATAGCCGAGGCCCTGAGGGCGGAGGGATACTCAAACTTCTACATCGTTCCCGTCGAGGACCTGAACAGGTATTCGTTGTGGGTGGCGCAGGTCACATCCATGTGTCCTCCTTTCGATATCGTGTACACCAACAACCCCGGAACCCGTCTCCTCTTCAGCGAGGCGGGATACGAGGTACGTTCCTCCCCGTTGTACAACAGGAACGATTATTCGGGCACCGAGGTCAGGAGACGTATGGCCGAAGGCGACGATTGGAAGGAACTCGTTCCCAAGAGGGTCGCCGAGGTCATAGAGAGCATCGGTGGTGTCGAAAGGGTCAAACAGATCGGTGAGACGGATGACATCAGATACTGACATCCTCGCATTGGTGCATCTTCTCAGAGGTCAGGGTCTCAGGATCTCCTTCGCGGAATCCTGTACAGGAGGTATGGCGTCCGAGATGCTCACCTCCATCCCCGGTGTGTCCGACGTGTTCCTCGGTTCTGCGGTCACATATTCCAACGAATCCAAGGAGGCCATCCTCGGAGTATCCCATGATACCCTCGTGGAGCACGGTGCTGTCAGCGAGGAATGTGCCAGGGAGATGGCGTTGGGTTCGTTGAAGGCGTACGGCTCGGATGTGGCCGTGTCCGTCACCGGCATCGCGGGTCCCGACGGTGCCACGTACGACAAGCCCGTGGGTCTGGTCTACATTGCGGCCACCAACGGCAAGGACTTCATCTGTTCCGCCAACCGTTTCTTCGGCGACAGGCACGACGTCAGGTTGGCATCGGTGAACGCGATGTTCCGTGACGCCATCAGGCTGATCGGCGGTTTTTGATATGAGCCAGAGATTCGAGAGACAATTGTCCCTGATCGGTGATTCCGGTCAGAGGGTGCTCTTGGGATCCTGTGTGGCCGTGATCGGATGCGGTGGATTGGGCTCCATTGTCATAACGGACCTCGCTTCGGCAGGTGTGGGTCATCTGATCCTGGTGGATGGGGACACAGTCTCCGAGTCCAACATGAACAGACAGTTCATCCATACAGGCAGGGTAGGGATGTCCAAGGCCGAGAGTGCGGCCGAATGGGTTTCCCAGTTGTACCCTGATTGTAAGGTGGACG
>JAFVZR010000214.1 GCA_017508065.1 Candidatus Methanomethylophilaceae archaeon | reverse complement strand
GTCCGCCGGAACCGTGGTGCAGATCCTGGCGATCTCACCCATGGACAGTTCCATTATGTCCTCCGAATCGATCTTGATTGTTCCACCTGATGGTTTGTTGATCTTGTTGATGCAGCGCATCATCGTTGTCTTACCGGAACCGTTGGGCCCCATCAAGGCAATGAACTCCCCGGGCATTATCTCGAAGTCGATGTTCTTCAACGTACCCTCATCGGAATAGCTGAACGCCATCTCGGAGACTTCCAGCATGGGTCCATCAGATGACATAGCGCTTTCCCTCCTTTACCATGAGGTAGATGAAGAACGGCACACCGATCACGGAGATTATCGCACCGATCGGCAGTTCACCGACGGTGAAGCTCCTGCAGAATACATCGGCAATGAGGAGGACGACGGAACCTATTATCGCACTGGTTGGGAGAAGAACCCTGTTGTCCCCTCCGACAACCATCCTGCAAAGATGCGGAACAATCAATCCAACGAAACCTATGACACCGCAGAAACAAACACAGAATGCGGACATGACTGCCACGAGCATCAACATGTTCCTCTTGAACTTCCTGGAATCCAGACCCAGATACCTTGCCTGATCCTCTCCGAGGAGCATCATGTTCAGGTTCCTCGCGAACGCCAGGATCACGAACAGTATGCAGAACACGAACAAAACCACGATCAAAGCCTCGGACCATTCGATGTTAGCGAAACTACCGAACATCCATGCTGTGACGGAATGCATCTTGTCTGCACTGAAAGACATTATCAGGGTTGTTCCCGCGCTCAGACCTAAACCGATAATCGTTCCTCCGAGCACATAGCTCATCGCTTTACCACCAGCAGCCTCTGCCACGACCATGGTGACCGTGAATGCGACCAATGCACCGATGATTCCTGCAACGGGTACAAGCCACAACGTGGCGAAGGAGGTTGTCACCAAACCACTCAATGTGACCAACATCACACCGAATGATGCTCCGGAGGACACTCCTGTGACATATGGGTCCACCAGAGGGTTGTGGATCAGTGCCTGCATCACCGCTCCGGCTACAGCCAACCCTGCACCTACAGCTATCACTGCTAGGGAACGAGGCATCCTCTGATGAAGGATCACGATTCCACTCATACTGTCTGGATCCCCACCGGTCTGGAAAATGACCAATAATTGTTCCAGAGCCTCGGTGAAAGAAACGGGATATATGCCCATCGTCAGTGAATAGATGTACAACAGCAGTACCGACAGTATCCCGAGGATCACTATGGCACGGGCTCTGCGTCTGATCGTTTTCACACCAACGACCTTGCCCATAACCTCTTCCTGAAGTTTGAGGGCATCATCTACCATAATACGCCTCCTTAAAATTGGAAATGAGGGGGATGTCCCCCTCGGTTTCAATCGGTTTTGGACTCCACCCACTTGATGCTGTCCTTCCAGTCCTCATCGGTAAGGATCGTGGGTACTTCCAGTCCAAGGCCCTCTGCACTCACGATGGATGCGACAAGAGCATGACCCTCTGCAAAGTGCACAGTGGAGTAGCCGGTAGCCTGCATGGGATCGTACTCGAGACAGTATGCCTTACCCTCTTTGAACACATCGAGGTTTCCGAGGATGGGGTCTGCGTTCCACTTCTCGAGCTCCTCCTCCCAGTTCAGACCCATTGACATGTCATCGAATATTATGATGTCAGGATCTGCGGCAGCGATGGCTTCCTTAGATACTGTCGCGAAAGACTGGGTTGTGGGAAGTGCATTTACACATCCCAATGATTCCGCCACATCCATCACTTCAGACTGGTTGTAGATGTAGAAGCTACCGAAACAGTAGCATATCTTGGCTACCTTCAGACCAGAGACAGTGGGTGTTGCCTTCTTGATGTCACTGACGAAATCATCGATCTCATTGCATATCTTCTCTGCCCTGTCGGATGCTCCGATGGCCTTTCCGAGGAGTGTGTAGTTCTCCTTGATGACCTCCCATCCGGAATCGGTGTTGAGAACGAACACGGTCACACCGGCATTCTGAATCTGCGTCATGCGTGATGCATCACTGGAGATCTGGTTGTAATCCATGATTACGAGTGTTGTTTCACGGTTCTCCTTACCCTCACCTACGGCTGCAAGAACGGACTCTGCAGTCCATGAACCCCATTCACCTATGCTCTTGACCTTTCCTTTGGCGATGTCGGATTCAATCGATGCAGGATAATCGAATGTCATATCAAAACCGAGAATCTTGCTTTCAACATCGTAGATTCCCTCATCGCTTGTTGCTCCGACAATTCTGTCCCTGGAACCAAGGTCGGCAATCATCTCAGCAGCCGTCACCGTTGTGGATATGAACTGTTTAGGAGTCTCATCAAAATCGATAACGTTACCATACGAATCGGTAACCGATCCGGGTTTTTCCTGGTCATCGGATGTCATGAACCATCCGACACCGACTGCAGCGACCAGTATCACCGCGGCGATGCCTATGACCATCATCTGATTCCTTTCCATTTCATCTGCCCCTATTGTCTGAAATCGTGTCATTCGCAGCAACCCTTGTGGACTGCGGTCCACGAATTGATGATGTAAATCGCAACCACTACTATATTAATTGGATGATTAATCCAACTCATAAAGTAGTAATTTGTATACAATGCATATCCAACTAAAATTGAGTTTTCTATTGAACTGGCTATCTCTCTCAAAGTAGTTAGTTGGATGTATGTGCTAATACATTGGATATATATTCCAATGGATAAATTCACTACCCAGTGATAGCATGACAACAAGGACGACATACCCGTTCACGGCGATAGTTGGTCAGGAATCAATGAAAGAGGCCCTGATACTGAACACGATCAACCCACTCATCGGAGGCGTGCTGATCAGAGGGGAGAAAGGAACAGCCAAATCCACTGCGGTCAGGGCCCTGGCATCCCTTCTACCGGAGAGGCACGTCGTC
>JAFVZR010000213.1 GCA_017508065.1 Candidatus Methanomethylophilaceae archaeon | reverse complement strand
CATGGTGCGGACTTCCTCTGCTACCTCACCCCTGCCGAACATCTCTCGCTCCCCGATGTGGATGATGTACGTGAAGGAGTCATAGCATCCAAGATCGCAGCACACGTCGGAGACCTCTCCAGGGGTATCGGAAGGGAGAGGGACACCAAGATGGCCCGTGCCAGGAAAGCCCTCGATTGGAACACCATGTTCGATACCTGCATCGATCCTGTGAAGGCACGCAGGTACAGATCCCGCGGTTGCACAGAGGAGAACGAGGGATGCTCCATGTGCGGAGACGTCTGCGCCATCAAGATCGTCAACACATACATGAAGAAGGATTAAAACTGGCGGTGGGTAACACCCACCCCCACCTTTCAGTAACACTCTTTGATGGATACCCATCATCATTCCTACGAATTACATCGTTTTTTCATCATTATTCTACGAAATCAACTTTAAAAATCAAATAAACTAGGTCCTGAGTGTTACTAATTCTGAAATAGTATTATTAAACAGATACTCTATCCGCACTCATGCAGCCGAAGGGCATCGTAGCCATCGCCATCGTAGCGGTCCTGATCATTACAGGATCCTGTGCAGTGCTTCTCACTAATGACAACCCTGACAATGACCCATTTACAGGCGATGTGGACGCTGCAGGTAAACCCATAGAACCTGTGGACAACATCGACAACGGCATCGTAGCCATCGGACAGGATTCATTCAGATGGATCACATACTTCGATCTGGCTGACAGATGCGTCATGATCGATTGGAACGATTCATACAACTTCCTCGGAAAGTCCTACATGTACGTCGGTCGCGCACTGGTGGACATAGAGGGATCTGACACAGCCACTCCTGACGACATGACCTACTACAGTCACACCAACTGCGGCATTACCGATGATGATTTCAGGACGATCTTAGAGCTGAACCCCTCTGTGGTCGTGGTCCCGAAGGGATTCTACACAGATTACAAGAACATCATGAACGCCCTAGATAAACAGGGAATCAACACCGTTGCCATCGACTACGTCTACACGTTCCTCGAGCCCGGAACCTTCCAGATAACCGAGCAGGTGGAGAACCAGATAGACATACTGGCCAAGGCCCTCTGCCAGGAGGAACGCGGACAGGAGCTGAAGGATGCGTTCGAAGACTGCGTCTCGGACATCAGGACCTTCACCGACAGGATATCCGTCAAAAGGACCGCGTACGTTGGATCGCTTGCATACAATGGTGCCCACGGCATCGATTCGTCTATGACATACTACATGCCCCTGGAACTGGCCGGTGTCCGCAACATCGTAGGAGGAACCCCCGATTGGACAGATTCCGGTGTCAGGACGTTCTCAGCACCCGAGATAAAGAAGAACCTGCAGGATGACACGATCCTCTTCATCGATGCTTCCGGATACCACGTCAATACGGACAACACCTCCAAACACATTCTGGAGATGTTCAAGGGACATGATGCATACACGATTGCACCCTACATATGGACCGGAATCAACCACGATACGGTGTTCGTCAACGCCCTTCAGATACTCAGGTTCGCCTACGGCGACGAGGTCATCACCGAGTCCGAGTACGAGGAGGCCGTGAAGAATGTGTACGAGAGGTTCTACGGAACGTACGAGTCCAACCGCAACATAGACAACCCCAACAAGATCTCAGGTACCCTGGACCTTCCCTCCGAAGGTACCACCATCCTTGAAGATATGAACGCGGTTTACGAGGCCGTAAGAGGCGTATCCATCGGGGCCGAGGTAACAATCGGCGATGGTGGTACCCTATCTACGGCTTGATGGGAATCAGGACAACACGGAGGCAGGACATGGACGGAATGGGAATCGAGGGTTTCAGGAAACATAACCGCAAGATGGTCCTGTTCGTACTGTCCATGATCCTGCTGACGGCAGCGACGGCCCTGGCCGCCCTGTGCATGAACACGGATCTAGGACTGTCATCAGTCATAGGGATCGTGTTCGACAAGTACGGGCCCGGCGTGGACCCGATAGATTCGATTCTCGTATGGGACCTGGGTCTGCCGCGTATCGTGTCCGCACTCCTTGCAGGAGTAGCCCTCGGAGCAGCCGGCGCCGTCATGCAGTGCGTCCTCAGAAACCCCCTCGGATCCCCCTACACCCTCGGAATATCCAATGCGGCTGCGTT
>JAFVZR010000212.1 GCA_017508065.1 Candidatus Methanomethylophilaceae archaeon | reverse complement strand
GAGGAAAAGGATATGCGACAAGGCTGAGAGCGCCGGTCGCACGATCGTCCTCGTGGACCCTAAGGGAACGTCACAGATATGTTCGAACTGTCAGGAGGTCGTAGAGAAGGACCTCTCCGTCAGAATACATGTCTGCCCGCACTGCGGATATAAGGATGATAGGGACGTCAATGCTGCCAGGAACATACTGGCGCGTGCGTTGTCCATCCTACAAGGTCAACGGGATCGACCGGCGATCCTTTCCGACACCTAGAGATCGGAAGAATGGCCGTGCGCACATCGACTTCCCGCAGGAAGATATGTGCGTGACGGCACAAAGATTTGATCGATGGTGATTCAAAATCACCTATCTATCAAGTCCAGGTTCGAAGATGTTTCGATTATGTTTCTACTGAAAAACGATCTATGAGAGGTTTTGGGATGCACCCGAAGGTGCATCCGTGATCAGAACTTCTTTCCGATCTCGTATGCCTGAGCGAGGGCTTCCTCGTTTCCGGCAGCGACGTTGGGAGGGTTGCATCCGTTGATGGCGACCTTTCCGACTGCATCGAACTTGAAGAATCCGCCGAGCCTTCCGAGGATTCCGTCAGCGATGGTTCCGCATGCGACGGGGTCCCCACCGCTGGTTCCGACGACAGCGAGCTTCTTTCCGGGTGCGATGAAGGGCTTGAACTCTCCGTCGATGAAGGAGAACATCCTGTCCTCGAGGATCCTGTACTGTGCGTTGGGCTGTCCGAAGTAGACTGCTGCGGAGATGACGAGTCCGTCGGCCTCCTTGATGGCCTCGAGTACGTCCTTGATTCCATCCTTCTGGACACAGTTACCGGTCTTCTTGCATCCCATGCAAGCCTTGCATCCGTTGATCTCGAGCTCCCTGAGGTTGAAGACCTGGATCTCGTTTCCGTTGTCCTTCGCACCCTCTGCGATCTTCATCGCGAGGGTCTCGCTGTTGGCTCCCTTTCTGGGGGAGGTGTTGACTACTACTACCTTTGCCATGGTATCAGTTACAGAACGTAACTATCATAATATAAGGATTTGCAAACACGATTCCCGCATCACGCTGTCATTCCGCATGTAGCATCCGAATCCATGTGACATCTTGCGTTCCGTCGATATACCATACCATCCATCTCGGAATTGTTCCGCATAATCCATTTATTTGGAGAACCCATATGAAGGCACATGACTCAGATGCCATGCCCCAGGATGGACTGTGCCGTCGATGCGGCGATGTCGGTCTTCGAGGGTAGATGGAAATCGGTGATCCTTTGCAGGATGATGCGCGAGGACAGGCCCCTCAGATTCAAGGAGTTGGCCGAAGGTATCGACGGCATCTCCGCCCGTATCCTCACGAAACAGTTGAAGGAGATGGAGTCCGATCATCTGATCGTCAGGAGGGAGTATGCGGAATCCCCGCCCCGTGTGGAGTATTCGCTCACCGAGAGGGGTAGGTCATTGGGCCCCATCCTGAAGGCCATCGCCGAATGGGGCAGGGAGAACATGTTCCTCAACCGTGTAACCTTCGATGTAACGGGATCCCCGTCCGATTGATGCAAATACTATTATCTATCACACCGATTCGGAACCATGGCCTACGAAGTCAAGATCGTCTCCACATCGGATGTCTCGAATGTCACATGCGCTGCCTGTAACGGACAGTTCTATTCATCCAAAGCGGATATCCACGGCGTCTGCATCAAATTGCTGACGAAGGACAAGACCTTCATTGAGATGTGGAACGACAACTTCTCGTCCATGGGTGACAACGTACGTTCCCACGGCAGGATCATCTGTCTGAACGATGAGACGAAGGGTGTGGAGGTACATTACGATCCCGTCACATCCATCGCCGTGCTGTACAACTTCGATTACTACGGTTGGGTCAAGAGCATAGCCCTTGCGATCGTGACCGACATCTTGGAGGACTCCCACGACCTCTTCGCAGTACACGGTGCCGCATTGGACCTTGACGGCAGAGGTGTATGTATCATCGCCCCTTCCAAGACCGGCAAGACCACGCAGTCCTGGGGACTTCTGAGGACACAGAACGCCCACCTCATCACCGACGATTGGTTCTTCGTACGTCTGACCGGAAGGAGACCGAGGATCTACGGTTCGGAGAGGAACTGTTACATCGACGCCGACATAGGGGATGTGTGGGAGGAGTACACTCCTTTGGTGACCACCACGAAGTTCGACAACAAGGGCAGAGGCATCGCCAACGTCAGGTGGGTCATGGGTCAGGACTCCACCGTCACCACCGCATCCATCAGGGACGTGATCCTCCTCAAGCGTGACAAGGACGATCCGCGTACCGTCATCGACCTGACTCCAGAGGAGGCGTTGGAGTATCTGGTCAGGAACGATTTCTGCAACCCGCATCAGATGGTGCGTGACGAGAGGAAGATCGCTCTCAGGACCGAATTCTACAGGAAGTTCCTGAAGGATTGTGACATCCACATGATCAACACGGTTCCTCCCGCTAAGGAGACGCAGGACCTGATCAGGAAGGTATTGGGTACCCAGTGACCGGCATGTGTAAACCATTTCGAAAAACCATTACTCCTTTTGATCCCACTGATGGAGCAGGGATTCGGAACATGAATGGTGGATTGCAGGGGATATCTCCCGCTCCTCTGCGCATCTATTATAAACCCACAATCGGGTGACAATACAACCCAGATCTCTTTTTCAGAAGGGAGGAAATCTAATGGAAACAAGCCTGGCAATCAAGTTGTTGGCATTGTTCGTCGCTGTCGGCCTCGTTGGAGGCGGAGCGTTCTTCATCTTCTATGAACCCGATGATGACGACGATGATGATAATGACGTACCGGACGATGGGATCTTCCGCTACGTCTCGCTTGGTGCATCGAACACCAACGGTTACGGTATGAAAGGATACGTGTCCGAAGAGGATGTCGCCAAATTCCTGAACGGCGAGGTCAACAAGAACGAGATCAACTCCTACGGATATCAGAAGGTGCCCGAAGGTTCGTATCCCGATCTCATCCGTGACCACTATGTCCAGAAGGTCGGACAGGACAAGTTCTCCATGGACCAGTTGGCGATCAGTTCCATGCGTGTGGAAGAGCTCCGTGTACTCCTGGACAACTCCTACGATGGTGACGACTACACCTCATGGAGGTTCACGGGTGCGGAGGGATGGTTCAAATCCGCCGAACCCGGAGGTCTGTCAGCTTTGCGTACCGTGTATCAGAACAGTATCGGTGAGGCGGACCTGATCACAGTGGACATCGGATGGAACAACTTCGGGGTCTACGTCAGCAACCAGTTGATCGAGTACATTAACACAGGCGATTACTTCTGGACCACCGACCTCTCGGACATCTTCGACACACCTGCGGAGATCGAGGATGCAGAGGATGCCAAGGCGATAATCGGAGGCTACATCCAAACGAACATGGGCAACAGCCAGATATCCACCGTATTGACGGACATCTTCGCTTACGGTATTCTTGGATACATGCACAACTTCGATGTCGTCATGGACAGGATATACGCATTGAATCCTGATGCGGACGTCGTGGTCATAGGTATACAGAACCTGTTGCACGGAGTGGTCGTGGAGATCGATGGTAACGAGTTCCCGTTGGGTGACCTGTACGGAAACTTCGTGGATATGGCCAACTATTACGCATCATCCTGTTCGCCCCACAATGACGACTACCTGTACGTCAAGGCGGGAACCGACGAGCATGTCAGCGTGTTCCTCGATCAGATGAGATCGTACGATGATGTCGAGGAGCTCAATTCCAATGTCATTGACTGTTACAACTTCTATGACGATAACCTGTTCATTCAGATGACATTGGACAAGGAGTTCGCCAATTTCATTGACAATGATCCAATGTACTCATTCATCTTCGGATTGATGGGGGTGAATTCCGGTGAGGAATTCATCACGAATGGTAAAGCGGAACAGTTGGGCAATATCCAGGGTCTGTTCGATGACCTCTACTGGCCCGCCCTTGATGCCGCGTATGATACCCTTTCCGTTGTGGTCAAAGAGGTGGCGACCATGGGCCCTGTGAAGGCCGATCTGTTGCTGAACGGATTGGACATCGGTGCCGAAGAGGACCAACTCAAGAATGCCATCGTAGAGGAGATCATGGAGAATGTCATGTCCATTGTCGAGGGTGTGATGGATTCATCCGTTGAGGATTACGTCGTGGACATCGATAAGGTCATGCCCGACGATGAAGCAAGGATCGTCACCGCGATGTACGTACGCTTCTTCATGGGAAACAGCTTCTTCCTGCACCCCGACGAGACAGGTCATTTGCAGATCATGACCGCAGTCATCGGAGTGATCGATGCACCGAACACGGAGAAGGCGGAGACGCTCTCCAATGAACTGAAGGATAGTGTGGAGGATATCGCACAGTTGATAGCTGCGTGAATAATCACATACACATGATCACCGCAAGTTGATCTGTGATCTTCCTTAAAAACACCTTTAATTTTACATTTTTATGCTTATATCGGACATTTGTCTATTATTCTAATTTGCCAAAATATGAGCCATATCTACACTCTTACAGATTGTTTTCAGCAATTGTTGTATTATAATACACCTTTACAGGTTGTTTCCAGCGATTGTTGTATTATAATACATACAAATCCATGGTTTTGAGAATCGTTGTACCATATTGCCATAAAATTATAATCCGCCGTCCACCACCAGAGACTTCGATTCAGAGAGGTTGCATTGCTTTATGAGGGCCATACTCTTACCATCTCATGTAAAAGATATGAAAATGGTTTAGGGATCGGTTCCATCACATCCCAATGACCGATCATTGCCTCTTCATCTGCCTCATGAACAGATGGATTGCAATCAACAGAGTGACGATCGCGTATCCCAACACCCACCAGATGTGAGGGAACATACCCTCGAAACATCCTGAGAGGATGGCACGTTCCATCTCGACTGCATGTATGAACGGAAGCATGTTGCAGAACGTCTCGAACCCGTTACCGAGAAGGCTGACATCGAACCATATACCTGACAGCCAAGCGGACAGATTCGTCAACAAAGCACCGCATACACCTCCGACCTGTTTATCGTTCAACACGCTTCCACAGAGCAGACCTATTGCGATGAACAGTATCGTCACGGGAATTATCGATATGGTGGCATAGACGATATCGACGGAGATCTCAAGTCCAAGCGGTATCGACACGATATAACATATGGCACACTGTACCACAGCCATCGGGATCAACGGCAACGTGTATCCGAGGATGAAATCGGATGCGGTCAGAGGCGTGGTGTACAGCCTCTGTAACAACGAACTGTTCCTGTCCTTGGATATGAGCGTCGCAGAGAACAATGACAGGAAGGACAATCCGAACACCGCGATCCCCGGAGCAAGATGGTGGATCTCGAACATCTCCACAGGGATGTTGGCCTGCATCGCACTGAGCATGAACAACAGTACGAGCGGAAATCCGAGAGTGAACGCGATGTTGATGGGGTCACGGAGCAATTCCTTGGTGTTCTTGATGGCGAAGGACAGCATCCTCATGGGGAACACCTCACGATGTGCACGAAGGCCTTCTCAAGATCGTTCGCCCCTGCGATCCTCATGATCCCCTCGGGGGTATCGCATGCCAACAGTTTCCCGTCCTTCATGATGCCCACACGGTCGGAGAGCTCCTCCGCCTCCTCCATGTAGTGTGTGGTGAGTACGATCGTCACCTTCCCCTTCAACGAACGTATGATGTCCCACAGATCGTTACGGGCGAGTACGTCCAACCCCAATGTGGGTTCGTCGAGGAACAGTATCTCGGGTTCGCTTATGAGGGCCATGGCGATGCTCAATCTGCGTTGCCATCCTCCGGAGAGTTTGCCTGCCTTCCTCCTCATCACATCGTTCAATCCGAGCAGTTTCGAAAGCTCCGCGATCTTGATGTCGCTCTTCGACCTGTCGAATCCGTGGACCCCACAAATCAGTTCCAGGTTCTCACGGACATTCAATCCCCTGGCGACCGCGGTCTCCTGAGGGGATACGGCGATGATCGATTTCACAGATGACGGTTCATCACGTATGCTCCTCCCGTTGAGGAACGCATCCCCCTCCGTAGGTGACGTCAGACATGAGAGCATCTTTATGACAGTGGTCTTACCGGCCCCGTTCACTCCCAATAGGGAAAACAGTTCCCCTTTCATGATCGAAAGTGATAGGTCATCTACCGCGACGATCTCCCCGTACCTTTTGGTAAGTCCTTCAATCCTTATGGATTCCATGGTATCAATCCAGACCATGCTGCTTCCTGAGACCCTGGTAGGAGTCCGTCATCATCCTGCTTACAAGTCCCATGTCCATGTCCAGGAATCCTGTTGCGAACATGGTGGCTATCCCATGCACGTATGCCCAGACCTCCAGATGGAAGAGTGCCGCATCTTCCCTTCCCAATCCGGTCGCATCCCTGACTATGGGGCCGATGAGTTCGTCAACTTTGGATGTGCCATCCGTAACCTCATCCGTCCTATCGCGCATGTAAAGGAGCTTGAAGAGTTCCTTCTCATCCTTGGCGAACTTGATGTAGGCCATTCCCGTCGCTTTGTAAGGGGGGTATTCCTCGCGTTCGATCTCGGTCCGAAGAAGTTCGTGGAAGAATCTGTCGGTCCTTTCGACAACGGCGATACGCAACTCGTCTATGGATCCGAAGTTGGAGAATATCGGCTGTGTGGAACAGTTCAGTGCAGATGCGATGGCCCTTGCGTTCATGGCATCGATCCCGTCCTTTCGAACGATCGTGAATGCCGCTTCGACGATGTCATCCTTCGATACCTTAACCTTCGGAGGCATGATCGATAATATATCTTTCGTTATATATCAATTGTTATATTATGAATGGTATATCATGATGCATATTAGATGAAAAATGGGCGATCATGAATGATTCTAGAAAGGTCAGATCACAACAGAACCTCGACCGGATCGGACAACTCCAATGAATCCGGGGTGACCCTGCATGTGTAGGCAAGGACGTTCACTCCTGAATCCTTGGCCTCCTTCAACGTATCGGAGAATATCGGATCCGTGACCCTGTTGGGTTCGAAACGGATCACGTCCTCCATCTGTATCACGAACAGTACGCATGGGACGTATCCATCCTCCTTGGACGATATGAGTTCCCTCAGATGCTTGGCTCCCCTTTCGGTGGGTGCGTCGGGGAACATCGCGATGCCGTCCTTCTCCAATGTCACTCCCTTGACCTCGATCAGATACCTGTTCTCTGCATCGGAGGCCATGATGTCTATGCGCGAATTACCATAACGGAATTCCCTCCTGATCTCGTTCACATCAGAGAACATGGGTATCCTCCTCAGACCTTCCGCCGCCACATCGTTGGGGACCTGACTGTCCATATTGATCAATCTGTCACCCTTCATCACAGCTATCAGATCGTACTTCGTGGAACGTTCGGGATTGTCGGATACGTAGAGAAACACCTTCGCACCGGGTATGAGCAGTTCCTTGCATCTCCCCGTGTTCTTCACATGACACTTGACAGTCTCACCATCCAATTCACAGTATGCGATGAACCTGTTAGGCCTGTTGATGAAGGTGGCTTCGACGATGTTGGTGTATCTCATCGATACCGTATACGTGATCGTCGGTTTTATGGTATCTGTGGGAACCTAGATACGGTCGTAAGGTCATCGCCGTACGATCATGGATATCGAACGCGTCACGAGAAGGATGAAGGACTACGATAAGGTCATCGAATTGATCGATTCGTCTTTTCCGAAGGAGGAGCAGTTACCGATGTTCCTGTTGAAGATCATGTCCAAACGCAGATGCGTGGATTTCTTGGCATACTATGATGAGGGCGTGTTCTGCGGCATATCCTACAGCATAATATCTCGCGGGCATGTGTTCGTACTCTATGTGGCCGTATCCGACGGATTGCAGTCGAAGGGATACGGTTCACTCATCCTGGATCATCTGAAGGGATTGTACCATGATGCGCCGCTCACACTGAACGTCGAACCGCTGGATCCAGAATCGGATAACAATAACCAACGTATCAGGAGGATGGCGTTCTACACGAGGAACGGATTCAGAGATACGGGACACACCCTTGTCGACGGGGATATCGTCTACACCATACTATCCACTGCGGAGGAATTCGTACCATCCGAATATGGACGTGTATTGAGGAGCCTTACGTTGGGCACCTATATGGCGAAGATCTTCTAGTGGATGAACGTACGGTTTCAATTGATGACCGTATATCCGGAATCCGAGAGGGCATCGATGGACCTTTGGAGGTCGTTCTCTTTGACCAGGATGTAATCCGTATCGAACGTGGATATGGCGAAGATGCCTATACCATTCTCCGCAAGGATCTTCGATATCGCTGAAAGGATCCCGATCAATGAGAGATCGAGAGTGCCTTGGACCCTGAATGCCTTCCAACCATCGTTCCTTTCGATCGTATTGGATGGCACCATTTCCGTAGGGCAGACCAAGGAGTTCTCCTCGTCGGTCTTGGATATGAATGTGAACCGAACATTCGGATCGACCTGAGAGAAGTCTTCGACCTTGCATATCGAGAATGTGTGTTCGATCGTTTCTATGATCATGTTCCTTGCCTCTGCTCCATCATAATTGGATCGATCTGATGAATGGGACAATTCATCTGTACGGATGAATGTTACTTTTCCTAATTCTAAAAAACGCTCATGATCATAATTATTGGATCGTCTTATTAGAAAGTGGCGGTGGACAATCCATTATCCTTATCCTT
>JAFVZR010000211.1 GCA_017508065.1 Candidatus Methanomethylophilaceae archaeon | reverse complement strand
TCGATCTGTCCCAACTGCGGTACCATCGTACCGTTGGATGACAGTATGGAGTGATCCGTGAAAGGATCCGTACTCCGGACCATTGTGGTCCGGAGTATATGGGGGCCAGGTGTGTCAATGTGTGTTTCGGGAAAATTCAGATTAACCTGACGAATCCGTCGGGAAAATTCAGATTAACCTGACGAATCCGTCGGGAAAATTCAGTATCTATATATTTTATCAATTATATTCTCATATATGCTCAAAAGGAAGGCCTATGACATGCTGTTGGCATGGAAGTGTCGCGACCACAGACCATTGTTGGTGAAGGGTCAAAGACAGGTGGGCAAGACGTTCATTATCGAGAGGTTCGGACGTGACAACTACGAGAATGTTGTGTTCGTCAATTTCGTCGAGAACGAGAGCATAAAAGGTGCATTCGACGGCGATCTCGATACGGATTCCATACTGATGGCTTTGAGCATGTACCTTCCTGATGCGAAGTTCGTTCCTGGAAATACGCTGATCGTGTTCGATGAGATTCAGGATTGTCCACGTGCACGCACGTCCCTGAAGTTCTTCAGCATCGATGGAAGGTTCGATGTCATCGCAACGGGTTCGTTGTTGGGTGTGGACATCAACGGTAAAGATTCCAAGAACGCTCCGATACCCGTGGGGTATGAGGAACATCTGACGATGTATTCCCTCGATTTCGAGGAGTTCCTTTGGGCCAGAGGGATAGGCGACAATGTCATCTCCCATGTCCGTGATCGGTTGTCCAGAAAGGAACCCGTGGGTCGTGCATACTACGACAGATTCTACGGTTTGTTCAAGGAATTCATGATCGTGGGAGGTATGCCACAGGCGGTTCAGACATTCATCGATGAGAGTAGCTATCGTTCCGCGGGAACGATCATCGATTCGTTGGTGGAGGCTGCGAAAGCGGATATGAACAGGTATAACGATCCTGTCGATGCAGGGAAGATCGTATCCTGTTTCAATTCCATACCGTCCCAATTATCTGAATCCAACAAGAAGTTCATGTATTCACGTATCGACGGAAAGGGTTCACGTAAATCCGGGGAGATGTACTCCGGAAGTCTGGGGTGGATCGTGAATGCAGGGTATTGTAATCCTTGCAGAAAGCTCTCCGGTTTGGACAGACCTTTGATGTCCAAGGAGATCGCGGATCAGTTCAAGGCATACATATCGGATACCGGTATGTTGACCCATATGTACGGCGAGGATACCATGCGTGCGATCTATTCCGATGACCTCTCCTACAACCTTGGGGCGATCGCGGAGAACGTGGTGGCTGAATGCCTCATGAAGGGAGGGTATGTTCCGAGATACTACTCCAAGAACAAAGGGAAGGATAGGATGGAGTTGGACTTCGTCATAGATCTCGGTTCGGAGCTTGCAGTGTTGGAAGTGAAATCCGGAAAGGATCGTGAATATCCTTCCTTGAGCAAGGTGTCCGATCATTTCTCCGTCGACAGGAGGATCATGTTCGAGAAGGGGGACACGTACGTCTCGGAGGATGGGGTGGAGCACTACCCTCTGTTCGCTGTAGCGTTCTTGGAATCGTTGGAGGCTCCATGGGATGGGCCCGAATTCTGAACGGTGGGGTACGGGCAATGTCGACGGTCACATTGAGGCCCTTATCACATAGGGTGCTCAATCCAACGCTTCCCTGTACCTCCCATCCTCGATACATCTCTCGATACGGTACGCGAGTCTTCCCGGGAGACCGTCGGACCATTCGATGAGGGCACTGTCGCTCTCCTTCAATGCGGAAGCTATCGCAAGGAGCATGTTCTTGGCATCCTCCACCCTGTTTAGGTCCAGCATCTCCGTGATTTCCGATTTGAATCTGTCAAGGATCTCCCATATCATCTCGTTGGCGATTTGTCCCGGATCGCGACCGCTCGTGTCGGATTCCAGATTGAAGAGGAGCATCTCCTCGTCCATCTCTAGGTCGCAGAGTACGCGTTGTCTGTAGGATTCCTGATCGATGAATGGGTGGTCT
>JAFVZR010000210.1 GCA_017508065.1 Candidatus Methanomethylophilaceae archaeon | reverse complement strand
CTGTGTGGGGAGGTCGTTGGCGCTTCCTCCGCAGAGGATGACGACATCGATCCTGTCCTTCCACTCTGAAATCTTATCCAAATCATAGACGGGAGCACCGGTCAACGTCTTCACATCATCAGGATTCCTGCGTGTGAACACCGCCACGAGCTCCATGTCATCACTGTAATGGATGGCGCTTTCGACACCTTTTCCTAGATTACCATATCCTGCAATTCCGATTTTGATCTTCATCGTCAGACCTTTTCCTTATGGTTTGACCATCGGTTACGATTGACCGATGATTGGTTCAGTGATTCCACCTCACCGTCCCCCGTATAGCGTACTTATCCTATAAACAGGATTTCCATCCTGGTTTGGAGCATGGGTTTTATGGAACACTCCTGAGCAGAATTTCCGATGATGTCGATTAATGTAGAAGATTATCGGATTATTGGATATGCAAATCCGAACTCAGGTCCGACGGTCTGACGATACCTGATTTCTCCCGTAAGATGGTGGTCACGATACCGGTATTCGAACTCGGTCTCCCGGACAACGGGGGCCCGATCATGGGCGGCTCTTTTGATAAACTAGACGATAAGTTCCTCCGGCGTCATTATATGCATACGGATCCGTTGGACTTCCCACTTCGTCCAGACTCTGTTTTCCAATTCATATCACGGGACAGGGAAGTGTCGTTCGGGCGATGTTATGTTTACTGCACAGGGAAACACTATAAGCTTGCCAATACACCATGCATCGATTGTGATGGAGATGCAGCCATCGAGTGGAAAGGGGAGTGGAAGACGGCACCTCGAAGGAATCGCCAGTTATAACAGTATGATTATTGGAGATTCCATTGGTTGTTCATCAGGAGGTGACTGATAATATATGGTGTCAAAATACGTTGAATGCCCATACGTACGTTTTGTTTCAGTCGATGTATGTTTTATCTACACTGATATCATACAGATGCGGGGGAGGACACCATATGGCTACTGAATCATTCTATCAGGACATGGTCATAGACACCAGGGAAGCAGCCGAGAGGCTCGAGGCACTTCTCGAGGAGGGTTCCACTTTCATTCCCTCGGATCTGGAGATAAACTTCAACGATCCCGAGATTATACGCAGGTTCGGTGAGAACTATCAGTGAATCATGTTGACCCCACACAGGATCGGGGATATTCCATAGTGTCTCTTTCGACTCTTCTCGAGTATTTAGGTGAGGAGAAGACTTCCAATATCCTATCATCGTTCAAATCCCACATGGAGTCCGACACGGAGACGTTCCTCCGCGAGAAGGCAATCGAGATGGAGAGGCGTGATATCTCCAGAACATACATCGGATTACCGTCCGATGGCATATCCATTCTCGGATACGTCACCGTTAGCATAAAGTGCCTAAGGGTACCGGATGACAATTGTCTGTCCAATAAGGCCCTCGAGAAGATGAACATCGATGGTGCCACAGGGATTGCTCAATCGTATTTAATCGGGCAGCTCTCACGTTCCAAGGATTCGCCCCGCGGGTTTGGTTCCGTCTTGATGGAAGTGGCATTAAGGCAGCTGACCGTGTCCAAGTCGGCGGTGGGTTGCAGACTTGTCCGTCTGGATTGCTACGAGGAACTTATACCATATTATGGGGGGCACGGGTTCAGACCTATAACAAGGAATGATGACGGCACTCTCAACCAGATGATGAGGTTGATCTGACCCATATGAGGGACATGGGACGATTGAATAAGCACGGGTGATTCGGTGAAAACCGGTCTCTTTTCGAATGTCTGGATAGGTAAACAATGGTGGACAAGGCGAGATTCGAACTCGCGACTTCTGCCTTGCGAAGGCAGCGATCTACCGGGCTGATCTACTTGCCCATGATAAACTCCGGTGAGTCCGGATAGCGGTAACCCAGATATAAACCTATCTCGGAACGGTGTCAATCGCGTCCGGGAACGATCCTGAGCCTTCCGTGGACGGCCCAGTACATGGCGAGGCTCACCAGGGCCAGTCCCGCACACATGAGGTACATGTCCCTGAATCCCAGGACGGGCAGGACGACACCCATCAGTGTCGGACCGAGTCCCGTACCCAGATCCACCACCGCGGAGAACGTGGATGTGGTCACACCGTACCTGTGCTGGGGGCTCCTGTTCACCACGATGGTCTGACATACAGAGAAGATGATGGATACTCCGTAACCCATGACGAATCCCGCGAGAAGCATGGACCATGCCTCGGTCGTCCTGGAGAACATGACCATGCCGATGACGAACGCGATGTATCCGGGTAGCATTATGATGTTCGCACCTTTCCTGTCGAAGATCTTCCCCGTGGTCAGTCTCGAGATTAGTGTACCCATGGAAACAGCCAGGTAGAAGTACGAGGCGGCTTCGACTATGTCGATCTCCGATGAGTACGAGGATATGAACGACAGGACACCGGAGTAGCTGAAGTAGAACACCATGGCGGTGGCGGCAAGGGGTATGGCACTGACCTGGAACAGGTTGGAGAGGTTGAATCCCTTGGCCTCCGACCTCTGTTCCTCCGTGAGGACCTCTTCGGGAACCTTCAGGAACAGGGCGAGGAGAAGTGCGATGGAGTACATCACGACACCAACCATGAAGACCAGGTCGTAGTTGCCCGTGGCACCG
>JAFVZR010000209.1 GCA_017508065.1 Candidatus Methanomethylophilaceae archaeon | reverse complement strand
GTACACATACGAGGAAGACGATGACATAACGAATGATAGGTCTCCTCGAATCCAGGTACCCGTTTCTCAGGAATGCACAGGTCGTCGCATCGGAGAACGGTGCGGAGATAGGCGACCTCATGTCGGGGGAGACCTTCGCCCAGGCCAGGACCAGGGGCGTTGAACGTGTCATCTCCGCTCTGGAAAGATCCGAAGTGGAACACACCTCCCTTAGATCGGACATAGACAGGATCGAGGAGATCATGTCCTACCCCTACGCGAGGATCCTCGTATCCTGCGTCAACGACAAGTTCTTAACAAAAAGATACGCCCTCGCCGAAGCCGTCCACATGAACAGGCTCCTGGGACAGGAACCCTATGCCGTCGTTCACAACATCGCCTCGGAACTGGGTGTGAAGACCAGAGTGGTCGATGAGAAGCTGCAGATGCACTTCAGCGACTATCTGAAGTACAGTGCCAGGATCAAGAGTATCGAGTGGAAGCTGGTCAACAACGAACTGAAGAACGGTTACGTTGAACTCACCAACGACAAGTTCGCCCGTGTCCTCCAGAACGCACTCCAGGACAGGATAGAATCCGAGCTCCCGTTGAATGTGCCAGAAGCGATCGAACAGGCCATAAGGCCTCATGTAACATACATAGAGAACCAACTAGCAGCATCCAAATCCAGATTCAACATGTCCTTCACCGGTGAACTGAAACCAGAGATATTGCCGCCATGCATCCGCACGTTGCTGTCGATGGCACAGAACGGAATCAACCTCCCCCACAGCGGAAGGTTCGCGTTAGTATCGTTCCTACATAAGATAGGTCTAAGCGTAGAACAGATACTGGCACTGTTCGCCCAATCCCCGGATTTCGATGAATCCAAATCCATCTACCAGATCAAGCACATCACCGGCGACCTGAACGGTACCGAAGGGTACACCCCTCCGGAATGCGGTACCATGAAGACCATGGGCATATGTTACGAACCTGACGAATTATGTAACGGGGAGAAGATGAACCATCCCCTGAACTACTTCCGCATCAAGACCAGGAACCAACAGGGTTGAACCTCGAAATCCTCTGGTCTGGGTATATGCACATCATGAGTCAAACGAGGAAGAGAAGGGAGCAATCCCTTCTTCTTATCCGACATGAAACGGACCTGATTATCGAACAATCAAAAAATGACTGCGAACACTTTCGACATTATCCACACGATACATCGAACAGCCATAGTTCAACTGCGACGAATCATATAGGTAACATCGTAGCACCGACCCATAGAATGGATAAAGTCCACTCACATCAGAGTCCTGACCAACAGATGGACCATGGTGCTCGGATTGTTATCCAGACACCACTGATGAGTGCATTTTGAATTGACACAACCCCTCGAAGCATTATCCAATGCGACCTGTAACATGGCATCATCCCAACGTATCCCAGAGGATTTGTTGTATGTACCACGCCCTCCCCTCTGGAGAATCTCGCGTAAAGTACGTTCAAGATCCCCAGGCGTACTGTAACAGGTCAACTTCCTGAAATGATTGATCAACCAGACCTCAAAACAAGGATTGGATAGATACAATTCGTACGCATATTTCGAAACCAGATCGACCATATCGGCTACATCCTGAGAGGAATACCTCAGATCCAGATCCATTACAATAGCTATCCTGTCCCCTGCCCTAAGGTCAAGTCCTAATGTCCTCTCATACCCCTTTGCTTTTCTCAGGGCCTCATCGATACCTGTCTTGCCAGTACCTTTCGATATGACCTTGATGTTAGGATTTCTACCGACCCAATCATTGAAGTAAACCTCCTCCGACTTCCCATCCCCAATAATCAGGATCTTTTTCGTTAGAGCCCTATGCCCGCGTCTACGTGAGGAATTTATCGGACGAGAACCCTTGCTCATCTCAGAACTCCGGTGTTGACAACGTTCGGCACCGCATCGAATCTTCCAAATAGATACGACTTCATCAGATCGGACCCCTTTCTGATTCCCTTGAAGTCGGAAAGACAGTACAACTCGGAAGATCCATCCTCACGATCCTTATCGGTGAACCAGATCTGATCACGCCTCAACCTATCGTTGTCGATCAGCCCGACGTCATGGGTGTTGGCGATCAATTGTGCATGATGAGGATTATAACCTTCGGAGAACTGATTCACCACCCATTGTGTGATCAAAGGGTGTAGATGGGATCCGAATTCATCGATCACGATCACTGCGCCCCTCATCAATGCATCCACCAAAGGTCCCATCAGGCCGAACATACATGCCGTTCCGGAGGACTCGATTGCCATTGGGAAGAAGAGCTCATCCGTCTCGACATCGAATATCGTGAAATCGTGCCTCAGGAATATATCGAGGTTCTTCGACCTATCCTTCATCGAAGACATCTTATCGAACAGTTCCGAAGATATCGCCCTTTGGGACTTCGATGGATCACCATCGTTCTCCTTCACGAAATAATCGGATATTCCGAAGTCAGCGATCCTCAAACCACTGATGGCGTAATTCTTCAACATGGGATCGTTCGTCATGAATCTGTGGGGCCCGGGAATCAGATCGTTCAGATCGGATTGGATGATGATGATCCCCTCCAGAATGAACCTGCGAACAAGATTGCAGACCTCGTCACCGAACTTCGATGCCACGGTAAGATAGGTGGAACTTTCGGAAGTCATCCTGATCAAGGATTTCTTGGACTTCTCGTATTCCTTGGGAGACGTCCTTCTGAAGACACATGCGGGACGGCCCTTAGGATACTGGTACAGTTCCTCACCTACAACGGAATCCGCGTTGTACGACACGGAATAATCGTACAGTACATCGTCCAGGACCATGCGCAATCTCAATGTGACAGGAGATTCCAAAGAATGTCTCATCAATCTGAACGGTTCATACCAAGGGTAACGGTACCCGCTTTCGTATACATCCGAAACCATGGACTTCAATGCGGAAAGTGCCCTGACAACGTATGATTTTCCGGATGCATTGGCACCGTAGATTATCGCGGAGGACAGCAGACCCCCTTTTACCTGATCGACATCGATCACATTCTCCTCGAGCTCGTTGATGGCGGTAGCATGCATGCTCAGAGTCGATCTATCCCTGAAAGGACCGAAATTGCTGAAGGAGAAATCTACGATCATGACGCTCAAAATGGATATTCATCTAATTAAATATGAATATTTGCATTTATTTTGCAAATATTATGATTTAATTCAAATATATCTTAATCGAGATTGGATAGTTCTTTAATGAACACGATTACGGTCGATATTAGAAATTTCATGAAAGAAGGAGTATACCGCCACCAATGTGATATCATCACGACTCACATCGTATGGACGGTCAATGGAAAGGGTGCTACAACACCCCATATCTGGTCGAACGTCCCCCTGAACTCGATTTGGGGTCTCCCTGCATAGATTATTCGTATTTTACGAAAAAACAGC
>JAFVZR010000208.1 GCA_017508065.1 Candidatus Methanomethylophilaceae archaeon | reverse complement strand
GGTGCGGTCCCCTGACTTCACTTCGATAGGTACCACCTCACCGTCCGCATCCTGAATCATGAAGTCCACCTCCGTGTACTGGTCTGGATTCCAGTAGTATGCTGTGATATCGTTTGCCGTCAGGGATTGTGATACGTAGTTCTCTGCCATCACCCCTCTGAATCTGTCTCCAGCTCTTCCAGTGATCACTGTTTTGAATGGGACCTCCGCTTTGGAGCACAGTAGCCCTGTGTCTGCCATGAACAACCTGAATGATGAATTGTCGATGAAACCGGACAGGGGGGAAGATGGTTCTGTAACCATGTCGATGCGGTTTACCATCCTTGCAGTGACCAACCAATCGACGGACACGGAATATTGGGATGAGCGCCCTCCCTTGGATATCTTGTTGTACTGGAACTTCAGATTGTCCTTCATCAGCTGCGAGACCATGTTGTTCCATGTGCGCAGGGTCTTGACCACCGTATCGGGTGAACCCGCATGCTTCGAGATGTCACCGATCAGACTGTCGTTCAATCCCCTTTGAACAGAGATCATGATGTCGGGGTCGCCAGTCTTCACAAAGGATGAAACGGCTTCCGGCATCCCTCCAACGGCCAGGTACTCCCTGTACATCTCCAGAGCGGAATCGTGCAGGGGCATTTCCGACATGTCAGTGAAATGATCGCGTATGGAATCCGTCAGATCCTTCCTGCCGGTCGCCCAAGCGTATTCCTCCAGGTCCATTGGATGCATCTGGATCTGTTCAACCTTCCCAACGGGGAATGAACGTTTTTGACCATTGTCAACATCTGTATCGGATTCTTTCCTCTCATCAACAGGTCCTGCTATGAGTCCCAGGAGACTCCCTGTGGTGATGATCGGCTGTTCGGGCATGTGCTCATTGAAGTACTTGAGGGAGGTGATAGCACGACCGCATTCTTGGATTTCATCGAAAATGATGAGGGTGTCCTCGGTTATCGTCTCTTGTGAATATGCAGAGAGTTCCCTTACGAGTTTATTTGGGTTTAGTTCCCCTTCGAATATCCTGTGGAGCTCGCGTGATTCCTGGAAGTTGAACACTACGTGGTTTGAGAAGTTCTTCTTAGCGAACATTATGGTGGAATAGGTCTTACCTACCTGTCTGGGACCCATTATCATCAGTGGCTTCCTATCCTCCGATGTCTTCCATTCCATCATGCGTGAGTAGATCTTCCTCTGCATGTTGTTCAATCAAAATTTTTGTATTTAATGTTATCATAAGACATTTTTTATTATTGAAAAATGTGATGGTTTAACTCTAACTAGGCAAACTTGGGTATAAGTTTTATGAAGAGGGATCGGAAGCCTTCGGCTTCCTACCCCTCTTCTTCTTGACACCGTTCAACTTGTCCAGATCGTCCTATGTATTGTACATGAATGCCTTCAACCTGACATCCTGATCGCGAAGGTCCTTCGGCATCACATGCCTGATCTCGGTTTCCGATGTCTGGTCTTTCATCACGGAGCACATGTCGAGGATATCCTCTGGACTGTACCTCGAGGAAGGATTCG
>JAFVZR010000207.1 GCA_017508065.1 Candidatus Methanomethylophilaceae archaeon | reverse complement strand
GGAATTCCTTTGGGCGATGGGTATCGAGCCCGAATACACGAAATACATCGAAAATTGCATACAATCGTTCAAACCACTCGACAAATACATCCTCGATAAAACATCGGAACTGTTCAGGAGATATCTTGTGGTTGGAGGGATGCCTGCGGCTGTACTGAAATACTCAACCACACGGGACTACACACAGACACGCAAGGTACTGAAGGACATCGCTGACCTCATAGGACAGGATGCACAGAAATATTCCACTGGGCCACATAGATTCCGCATAGATGCATGTTTGAGATCTATTCCCGAACAATTGGCACAGGAGAACAAGAAATTCCAATATTCTCGCGTAGAGAAGAAGAAACACGCTGGGAAGGCCACCTATGGCCAGGCCATAGATTGGTTGAAGAAGGCGAATGTAGCATACCTCTGCCATAACGTAACAGAACCCACATCCCCACTTACTGAAAGGACCATTGACAACATCTTCAAGATCTACACATCGGACACAGGAATCCTGATGGCACTGACGGAAGAGAACATCGAGGGAACGATCGTTAACAGGGACCCTTTCGCGAACAATGGCGCAGTGATGGAGAATGCGATCGCATGTGCACTCAGAAGTAAGGGGTACATGCTACGCTACTACAGTAAAACAGACAGTACCTTGGAGGTGGACTTCATCGTCAACTTCGATGGGGATGTCACCGCCATAGAAGTCAAATCCGGAAAGAAGAAGAAATCGAAATCATTACATGAACTCTTCTCAAATACCCGCACGGTCAAACGTGCTATCAAACTTGCAGAAGGCAACGTATTCCGTGACGAGAACGGTGTGGAGCATTACCCTCTGTTCGGACCCTGCTTCTTCAAGGGATCGGACATCAGCGATCTTGAACCTATGGACTCCATAGACCTTCTGAACCAGAGATTTAAGGAGATTCTGACGGGACCTTCGGGAGAACAAAGTAGCCGCTGAAAAACCGCCGCAATAATGCAAAAAACGTAAAATATGGCCAAAATTGAGTAACAAAAGAATCAAATAAAAATCATTTATGAAACTATATTTCATAATGTACAAATAGCTACAATGGAAATTATTCCTTTGAACAAATAGATTAAATAAGAACTAACACATCAACAAACATCACAAGAGATGGTCATTCCCTTGCACCGTCCGATAGGACACCCGACCGTCTCTTGGGTACCTATCACTTCTACAGACCCCATTCATCATAGAATTCCTTCAGGAATGATTCCATGACGTCATGCCTGTGCTGTGCCATCCTCCTACCCTCATCGGTGTTCATGAGGTCCTTCAACAGCAACAGTTTCTCATAGAAATGGTTGACAGTCGTCCCCGTGTTGGCGAAGTACTCCTTCTCACCCATACCTTCCTTCGGTCTGTCGGAAGGATCGTACATCTTACGGCCCTTGCTACCGCCATAAGCGAATGCACGAGCGATACCTATGGCACCGATGGCGTCCAACCTATCGGCATCCTGGACGATCCTCCCCTCCAAGGATTCCGGAACCTGTGTGTCCGCACCCTTGAACGAGATCTTACGGATAATCGCACACACCTTGTCCTTGAAGGGATCGTCGAAATCGTCACCCATCACGGAACGTGCGAATGAACACTCATCGGGATCTCCGCCGAACAGTTTCCTGTCATCGACATCGTGCAACATGGCCGCCAGTTCCACGACGTCCCTGTCTCCGCCCTCGATCTCCCATATCCTGAGAGCGTTACGGACGACACGGAACGTATGGTCCGCATCATGCCCTCCGGAATCTCCGGAGAATCTCTCTATTACGGCGGCGACCACCCTGTCCCTGACAGACCGTTCCATGTAAGAATCACCAGAAGTGTATCAAAGAGTTTGAAGTGGGGCCGAAGCCCCGTTTCACGATCAGTAGGACACGCCCTGCCAGATCATGGCGTTTGCGACCTTCTCGAATCCCGCGATATTGGCTCCTGCAACGAGGTTGAGCTTGCCCGCGATCTTCATGTCGTACCTCTCGGCGGCCTCGGAAGCCTGCTTGTAGATGTTGACCATGATTCCCTTGAGCTTTGCGTCGACCTCCTCGAAGGACCAGGAGAGCCTTGCGCTGTTCTGAGACATCTCGAGAGCGGAGGTTGCGACTCCACCTGCGTTGGCTGCCTTTGCGGGACCGAAGAGGACACCGGCGTTCTGGAAGACCGCGATGGCCTCGGGAGTGGAGGGCATGTTGGCTCCCTCTGCGACTGCGAAGACACCGTTCTTGACGAGTGCCTCTGCGGACTCCTTGTTGATCTCGTTCTGGGTCGCACAGGGGAGTGCGATGTCACAGGGGACGGTCCAGATTCCCTTGCTTCCGTCCTTGTCCTCGAAGTACTTCGCGGTGGGGACGTAGTTGACGTAAGTGCTGATCCTGTCCCTCTTCTGTTCCTTGATGATCTGAAGGGTCTTGTAGTCGATTCCGTTCTCGTCGACGACGTATCCGTTGGAATCGGAGACCGCGATGACCTTCGCACCGAGCTCGGTGGCCTTCTGGGTAGCGTAGATGGCGACGTTTCCGGATCCGGAGATGACGACCTTCTTTCCGTTGAAGTCGAGTCCGTTCTGGCGGAGCATCTCGTCGGTGAAGTAACAGAGACCGTATCCGGTAGCCTGGGTCCTTCCGAGGGATCCGCCGGATCCGATGGCCTTACCGGTGAGGACACCGGTGAAGTCGTTCCTGAGCCTCTTGTACTGACCGTACATGAATCCGATCTCTCTGCTTCCTACTCCGATGTCTCCTGCGGGAACGTCGGTGTCGGGACCGATGTGCTTCTCGAGCTCGGTCATGAAGGACTGGCAGAAGCGCATGATCTCGTTGTCGGACTTGCCCTTGGGATCGAAGTCGGATCCTCCCTTTCCTCCTCCGATGGGGAGGGTGGTAAGGCTGTTCTTGAAGATCTGCTCGAATCCGAGGAACTTCAGGATGGACAGGTTGACGCTGGGGTGCAGCCTGAGTCCGCCCTTGTAGGGGCCGATGGCGGAGTTGAACTGGATACGGTATCCGCGGTTGACCTGTACCTTTCCTTCATCGTCCACCCAGGAGACGCGGAACATGATGATCCTCTCGGGCTCGACGATCCTCTCGATGACTCCGTACTTCTGGATGTCGGGACGTGCCTCGACTACGGGTTCGAGGGATTCGAGGACTTCCTCGACTGCCTGAAGGAATTCGGGCTGATCGGCGTTGCGCTTTTTGAGACCTGCAAATACATCCTGAAGATACTGGTTCTTGATTGCCATTTGTTCACCTTATTTTAGGTCCGATAGGACCTTTTCTTTCCGTAATTCGGATATGAATATCATATAATATAAGGTATTCCGTTGATATAGCCAAAATTATTAGATGAATGTCTAATTTTAAATCAAAATAATGTTTAAAAATCTAATAAAATACAAATCCAGAATATACAACGGTTATTTTAATATTCAAATATGAATAATATATGCCCATATGGCCAGATTACTCATGGGATAAGGTCCGATTCCTGATACAATTTTGAAATAATGGATGACATTGTTCGAAAAGTACCGATATGGAAATCGGAAATATCGTATAGACAAATGTCTAATGTTATCGACAAATATGATCGATGATCTATACACATACGTCAGACTATATGATGCCCCCATACTACCATGCAACATCCTTTGATGCAGATTGCATATTGACATCGAAAATAGATGAAAACCTGAAGATGTCCTGACGTTGTTGCCATAGACACATATCCCTCAACATCATAATCTCACTCGACAGAGTATTCTCGCATACTCATGGAAGGAAGACAATGGAACACATCAAGGAAATTGAGCATACATCGGGCCCATTGACCATCGAAACGTATGACGATATCGCTGTGATCTCGAAATGCGACGATCTCGAAGGAGTCCTTGTGATCCCCGAGAATGTGATATCTAAGGAAGGATGTGTTCTTGATGTCAGGATCATCGACGATCACGCATTCGAAGGATGTACTGGAATCACATCCGTCATCCTTCCCGGCACCGTAGAATCCATTGGAAGATGTGCATTCAGAGAATGTACCAATCTTTCAACCATAACTCTCCCCGACAGCATAGTATCGATCGGAGACTGGGCGTTCTCGAGATGCACTCACCTTACATCCATCGAACTACCGAACTCGATCACGACCATCGAGGACGGTACCTTCGCGAGCTGTCACAACTTAACTTCTATTGAATTACCTAATAATCTTATTATTATAGGGGAGGACGCCTTCAACGGATGTTCAAGATTGGGATCGATAGCCGTTACTGAAGGAGTGACATCGATAGGCGAGAACGCATTCTCAAGATGTTCGGAACTCGAATCGATAAGGGTTCCAAAGAGCGTCGCATCCATCGGAAGGAGTACATTCAATTCCTGCAGGAACCTTCGTACGATCATCATAGACGAGGATAACGGACACTATTCCTTCTCCGACGGGATGTTACTGAGCAAGGACCGTACGATCCTGTACAAGTTCCTGGATTCCGATGTGCTTGAACTCGTTATCCCCGACGGTATAGAACGCATAGGAGAATACGCCTTCTCGGACTGTCACGATCTCCGTTCGGTTACGATACCCGATTCGGTGAGGGCCATAGATGACCTCGCATTCTACGGTTGTCTAGAACTCATATCGATGGATATGCCCGAGAACATAGAGGACATCGGAGAGGATGCGTTCCTGAATTGTCCCATATCCAAGGATTGAACCTTCGCGTCGCACGGATCGAAACGACCGCATATCGTCACGATCACATCATCGGACACATCGAATGTATGGAAACGATGACCTTCCTTCAGGACAGAGGACTCGTCCGAAAGCACATCCAATCCCGGAAGTCCCTTGGCAATACCATCCCCGGTCATCTTCAGGTAGGATTCCTTCATCGTCCATACCCTCGTCAATGAACGGTCCGACCTATCCTCAAGAACTTTGCATTCAGAATCGGTGAGCAATCTCCTCTCGATGTTACTCATAGGAACTATCCTTTGGATGTCCACTCCGACGGGTCCGTCCGACCATGCCATCGCCACAAATCCTCCGGAATGTGATACACTGAGATGCATATCGTCACGTTCGAAGACGGGTTTTCCGTTCTTCAACTTCCTGACCTTGGTACCCAAGGAGGAGGCCAACCCCTCCATGCACAGGCCGGCTACAGCGCTTATGACCTTATCTGAAAAGGACTTGAACGACTCCGCCCGGGACCCCCTCTCTTTGGAGACATTGGACAGTATCTCCCTGTACCGACGTTCATCGATCTGACTGCAATCGATCACGACGCACTTCAGGACCTTTGACATTGATCGTCCCCGGATGCCACGTCACAGGATGTGGCCTTTCCCCTGAACCATGAGAATATCGTACCTAT
>JAFVZR010000206.1 GCA_017508065.1 Candidatus Methanomethylophilaceae archaeon | reverse complement strand
CTACAATATATTTTGTATTAATTGTATAAATAAATTGTATTAATTGTATAAATAAATTGTATAAATGAGAATAATGTTTAAATAATTTATACAATTAATACAATTTATATACGTATAATATTATATGTATTTATGAAGACACTCCCAATTGTTGATGGACGATATGATGAGGAAGAAGGTATCAACTTGGAGTTCAAGAGTTGCCTCAAAGGAATACCAACTAGTGTCTGGGACACATATTCATCATTCTCCAATACATTTGGTGGACGCATAATCCTGGGAATCAAAGACGGTTCCAATGAAATAGAAGGGGTCAAAAAACCTAGTATAAGAGTACAGGAGCTTTGGAATACCCTGAACAACCCAGAAGTCGTTAACTTAAATATCCTGGGCCCAGATGACATTTGGACATTTGAGGTTGGTGAAAAGACACTTATTGTGATGGATGTACCACGTGCTGATAGATATCTTCGTCCGATCTACCACCGTAAATTGGAAACCGGGACATACAAACGTAATGGTGAAGGGGATTATGTTTGTAAGATGCCAGAAATAGCATCAATGATCAGGGATCAGAGCGATGTGTCATATGACACCACTGTGTTAGATGACACTTCTTTCGATGACATCGATCTGGACACCTTACATATGTTCAGAAATGAGATGGCGACCGTATATCCAAATCATTTATGGAACAAGGAATCCGATCAATTGTTTGCAGAAATGATTGGCGCCATTGGACGTAAGGGTTCTGATAAACCTCTGACTGTTGCCGGCCTATTGATGTTCGGTAAGGAATACATGATCTACAGATTCATTCCTAATTTTAAATTGGATTATAGGGAATATCGTTCGGACATTGGCGATTGGATATTCCGCCTAGTTACTGGAGACGGGATGTGGGTAGGAAATCTATACAACTATTTCACCAAAGTCATGTCAAGATTGATGTCAGATGTGAACAATCCATACGACATTGGATCAAATCTCAAACGTATAGAGAATACCGATGTCCATAAGGCGATAAGGGAATCTGTACTCAACGCAGTCATCCATACCGACTATTTAGGGAAAGATGGAATCACTATTGTTAAACGCCCTAAAGAGATAGAAATCTCCAATTCCGGATTGTTCCGTATCCCACTAGAAGTTGCTGAAAGAGGCGGCGAGAGTGATCCCCGCAATAAGGTACTTGCTAAGATGTTCTCCATGATCGGATATGTTGAGCGCGCTGGTGTTGGAGTCAATCTGATCATGAGAACGTGGAAAAATCATTTCAACACCATACCTGGTATCGAAGTGGATACGAAAAAAGGACTTGTTCGGATATCTCTAAAGTTCACTAAAAAATCGAACGAGATAAGTGATGTTTCACAATCCATTTTGGATCTGATTGATAATAATCCGGGAATATCCATTGTAGACATGGCAGCCCGTATCGGTGTGTCGACATCCACCATTTCCAACCACATCAAATCTTTGCGTATAGCCGGCATCATCGAAAGGGTTGGCGGTACAAGAGGTCGCTGGAAAATCAACCTATAGATTCCAACCATACAAAATGGTGGCCATTGCGAACATCATTGACTGAGGTCCGCAATGACCACATATTGGGTTTACAACAACATCTTACGCTGCTCTTCCGGAGATGCGGGGTGCAGATATACGGGTGCGATGTCGAACACGGTCTTGCATCCGGTAACACCTTCGGATCTGAGACGATATGCCGCTCTGGCGTATGCGACCAGAACGCTTGCGGTGAACTCGGGGTTGGAATCGAGGTTCAGCTTGAACTCGATGACGTGTTTGTTGTCACCATCCATCCCGGTGGTTCCGCTGCGGATGACCACTCCTCCATGAGGGATTCCGACGTGCTCGCGCCTGAAGGTCTCCTCGTCGAGGAAGTTGACCGTTGTATCATAATCTGCGAAATAGTTGGGCATCGTCTTGATGGCGGTCTCGATGGCATCGAGATCGGCACCCTCCTCCGCAACGACGAAACACTCCCTGGTGTGCTTCTCCCTTGTGGAAAGTACAGGGTTCTTACCCTCACGAACTGCTGTGAGAGCACTCTCGACGGGTATTGTGTACTGACGTGCATCCTTCACACCGGGTACGCGCCTGATCGCATCGGAGTGTCCCTGACTCACACCGCGTCCCCAGAAGGTGTAGTCGTTACCGTCGGGCAGGATTGCCTGACCGAGCAGACGGTTGAGCGAGAACAGTCCAGGGTCCCATCCGACGGAGATGATTCCCAGAGTATCGTTCGCACGACATACCTTGTCAACATTGGCGAAGTGTTCGGGGATCTTCGCATGTGTATCGAAACTGTCTATCACGGTGAAGAATTCAGCGAGTTCAGGGGTCTGTGTAGGCAGATCGTTCGCACTTCCTCCGCAGAGGATGAGCACATCGATCCTTCCTTTCCATTCCGATACCTTTGCAAGGTCGTGAACGGGTACACCGGTCAACGTCTTGACACCGGCCGGATCCCTGCGGGTGAAGACAGCTACCAATTCCATGTCCTTGCTCTTGTGTACAGCGCTCTCGACACCTCTTCCGAGGTTACCGTATCCTGCGATTCCAATTCTGATCGTCATTGCGGATCCTTTCCTACGGTCAAAATTCCATTTCCATAATTAAGGGATTCTGTTCCCGTGAACGTATTGCACAGAATTTTAACGTAATAATTGAAGGTCACACCTCTATCAGAAGTGGATTACGATGCTTAGGGTTGCGTATCCTCGAGGCCATCTCCAACTGCACCCTGTTGAAGTACTCCGGTTCTATGATATTCGGAAAATCACCCTTCCATACGATCTCCTCCCAATGGAGGTATCCCGCATATACCGGATTGTGCAACACCGTACGGAGATTGAACTTGTTCCATGGATTGCCCTTCCTCGTCAACGTACCTCTTGAATTGAGATTGTATGCGATGATGTCCATGGTCATCCCCTGTTCCATGTACATCCGGTAGATGTCACGTACGGTATCGGCCTCATCCTCAACCAGTTCCAGAGAACCATTATCGTTGAAGATGTAACCGAACGGTGCGTTGAATCCAAGGATACCTGCGCCCTCCTCCGCCTTCTCGCGCATTCCCATGTACGTCCTCTCACCCGTCTGTTCCGATTCCAACTGCGCGATACGTTGGATCATGTCCATGGTGAACCTACCGATCGCGGTACTGGTGTCAATACGGTCATAGGTGGAGACGAACTGTTGATGTCCCTTCTTCAGAAGGTCCATCATGTCCATGAAGTTACGGCTGTTCCTGTGGATCCTGTCCATCTTCATGACGACGAGGACATCCCATTGCTTACGGAACTCCGGATCGAAAAGTCTTTGATATCCCGGACGACGGGTATTCGTTCCGGAATAACCGTCATCCTGGATCTCCTCCACGATGTCCATGTCCTGGACATCGCAGTAGGCCCGCATCACATCCAACTGTGCCGCCAGGGAGTATCCCTCTTCGGCCTGTTCCTCGGTGGATACCCTTGCATAAAGTACGGCACGCAGATGTTCAGCGGGTTCGTTGTACGACATGAGCCTTACTTGCGACCCCTGGCCCTGTCGTAGAGCTCGCGATCGATGATCGCTTCTCCGCAGACCCTACCGCGTCTGTCGACGCCGGCATATGCGGGGTTGTTGATTATCGCATAGATGGAGGACTTGTACCAGATCCCACCGGACCTTGTCTTGAATCCTGCAGTGTTCAGGGAGTCCGCGATGGTCTGCAGACTGTAGCCATCGTTGGCATACATCGAGAAGATCGCTCTCACTATGTACTTCTCGTCGTCGTTGACTTCCCTCTTACCATCCTTGTTCTTAAATCCAAAGGGCAGACGCGAAATGATCCCACCCTGTTTCGCCTTCTTGTCCATTGCTATCGCCACTCTTTCTCCTATTTGCTCGCTTTCTAGCTGAGCGATCCTTTCCGTGATGTCACGGACGAATCTCCCCATAGCAGTGGACGTGTCCAGTTGATCCTGAACCGAACAGAAGTCCTTCCCAAGACGATCGAGTTCCTCCATCATCAATGCGAAGTTCATGCTGTTTCTGTGTATCCTGTCCAGTTTGTAGACAAGGATAACATCCCAGGTATCTGACTCGGACATCATCCGCTGATACGCTGGACGTTTGGTATTGCGGCCGGATTCCCCTTCCTCGCAATACTCTGCGGCAACATCCCAGCCCTGAACCTTACAGTAGTTCCTGAGCTTGGATATCTGTGCATCTAGAGAGAAACCTTCGCTTGCCTGCTCTTCGGTCGATACACGAACATAGAGTGCGGCTCTCAAAGGTCCCTTCCCATCCATCCCATTCTGTTATTGAATTTCGTAGTATATAATATGTCCTACAATTGTCGAACATTCATTAATTATCCTTACAATTAACAAAATTAATGTTATTATGGAATAGATTAAGCTGTAAAGTTTACTGATAAAAGAATAAAGTTGCTTAATATTATTCAAATAAGATAAAAATTCAAGGTGATCGATTGAATCGATAATTATGTGTCAGATGTTTGTCTGACAGTGAAAAATAAAGAAAAATCTACGAAATTCGTAAGATCGCGGATGTGAAGAAAGATAGGGAATCGACCCGATCAACAATCACAAAAGTGTCAAAACGAAGAATGGAACAAGGATATGCTCCCCGGAGTTGGGGGTAAAGGTCCGATGGTTTTTGCCACCGGACTTGCTGCGGTCATCCGTAGGGTCTTGCGAACGGACACTCAACGCTTCATATCAAAGGCGTGGTGATCGTTCTCGCCGCTCATCTTAACTTCACTTCTCATCAGAATGTTTCGTTCGCCTCCTTGAAAATACATCCACTTATTGCATATATAAGGATTGGCATACGTATATCGTACCAGTTACTACGAATATAGAATAATATTTGAAAAATATATACGAATAACGAAATAATTTGTAGAATAATTTGAGATTCGGTACGATTTTCGAAATCGATACGTGTCTTTCGTGCGCGCACGTTGTAATTACCTTTATGTAACTCTCAACATTATCAGGATATATGGTGACATACAGAGCCGGTATTGATATCGGATCGACAACAGTCAAGCTCGTTATTCTGGATTCCAACGATGAAATGGTCTTCAGCGACTATTGCCGTCACCATGCGCGTGTACAGGACACACTACGCGACCTACTTTCGGATGCCAGGGAGAAGTTGGGGGATTTCGATATCAAGGCCAAGATCACCGGTTCCGGATCCATCAATCTCGGAAAGGCCATCGGTATAGACTTCATCCAAGAGGTCGTAGCGGTCGCCAAGGCATTGAAACATGTCGCACCTCAGACAGATGTCGCCATAGAATTGGGTGGGGAGGATGCCAAGATCATCTACTTCACCGGAGGTCTAGAGGAAAGGATGAACGGTGTCTGTGCGGGAGGTACCGGTTCGTTCATCGATCAGATGGCATCGCTCCTGCAGACCGACGCTACAGGACTCAATGAATATGCGAAGGATTACAAGTTGATCCACCCGATAGCGGCCCGTTGCGGTGTTTTCGCCAAGACGGATATCCAACCGTTGATCAACGAGGGTGCTACGAAACCCGATCTGTCCGCTTCGATCTTCCAATCCGTCGTGAACCAGACGATATCCGGTCTCGCCTGCGGTAAGCCGATCAGAGGATGTGTCGCATTCCTAGGTGGACCGTTGCACTTCCTGTCGGAGTTGAAGAAGGCGTTCATCAGGACATTGGAACTCACTCCCGAGAACATCGTCGATCCGGAGAACTCGCATCTCTTCGCTGCCATGGGTGCCGCACTCAACGCTGAGGATACGACATCTGTCGACATTTCCGTCGTACTTGAAAGACTGGAGAACAAACTGAACGTTATCTTCGAGATGCCAAGATTGGACCCGCTCTTTACAAGCGAGAAGGAGTACGAGGAGTTCTGCGACAGGCATGAGACAGCGACTGTCCCCAAGGCAGAAATCTCCGAATACAATGGTAAAGCATTCCTCGGAATAGATGCCGGCTCGACAACCACCAAGCTCACGCTCATAGGAGCAGCGGGGGAGATCCTGTTCTCCTTCTATTCCAACAACAACGGTAATCCTATAGCCACCGTACAGAGGGCGTTCGAACAGCTCAGGGGGAGGATGCATGACGGCATCGAGATCGCCAGGACATGTTCCACCGGATACGGGGAATCCCTGTTGAAGGCAGCGTTCTCCCTGGACGAGGGCGTGGTGGAGACCATCGCACACAGTACGGCCGCCAGTTTCTTCGATCCCGAAGTGGACTCCGTCCTCGACATCGGCGGACAGGACATGAAGTTCATCAAACTGAAGAACGGCATCGTCGACAACATCCTTCTCAACGAAGCATGCTCCTCCGGCTGCGGTTCCTTCATTGAGAACTTCGCATCATCCCTGGGATACAACGTGGTGGATTTCGCCAAAGTGGCATTGTTCGCCGAATCACCCGTGGACCTCGGTACCAGATGTACCGTCTTCATGAACTCCAACGTCAAACAGGCACAGAAGGAGAACGTACCCGTAGCGGACATCTCCGCAGGTCTTGCATATTCGGTGATCAAGAATGCATTGTACAAGGTCATAAAACTCTCCAACCCCGACGACCTCGGTAAACACATCGTCGTACAGGGAGGTACATTCCACAACCACGCGGTACTGCGTGCCTTCGAGAAGATATCCGGAGTTGATGTCACATGTCCCGACATCTCCGGACTGATGGGCGCGTTCGGAGCCGCATTGGTGGCCAGGAAGAACTATGACGGTACACCGACCGCCATGGTCACCCTCGATGAGGCCAAGGACCTCGAATACACGACCAGGAACGTACGTTG
>JAFVZR010000205.1 GCA_017508065.1 Candidatus Methanomethylophilaceae archaeon | reverse complement strand
TGTACTTGCCCAAAAGGAGTCTCGATGACAATCCCCCGATGATAAACAGTCCGGCGGAGAGTCCGGCCTCGGCAGCGGAAACGGCGAATTCCTCCATCGAAAAGGATGTGATGATTATGAGGATCAGAAAATAGTTCATCGTCGAACACAATGCGATGGCAAATATCAAGATGAAATCCCTGGTGAACAGCCGCTCCTTATCGGACATGCCACGTAGGCATAGGATAAGGGTATTTAAACCAATAACCAGAGAGGATTGTAGGGATACAGATTACGATGTAATCGACAACACTTTCTTGGATTATCTTCATACACGGCCACACAGGAGTCGTCACCATGACAGAAGAGAGATCCTCCTTATCGAAGACCGAGCCATAATGGAGATCGCCCAACGTTCTTCAGGACGAACTCCGGAAGGGGATTGCCGTTGCCCTCGCAGTCGGAGATGACCTTCCTGATCCCCTGCGCCCTATTAGCAAAGAGATGTCGGAAGCACCATCTGAAAGTGACACAGATATCGATGAATAATCAAGATGTTCATCACCTATTGATATACTGCGATCAGATCAGACAGACCATCCTATACAGCCCGTCAACCGGTTCCGTGCTGATCCTGAAGAAACCCTCCCTCTCGTAGAACTCGATAAGCGGTTTCTTGCAGTCGATGCAGATGATACGGCATCCGAACATCTCGAAACCGGGACGTATCAGGTTTATGGCCATCTTGATGAGTTCATGACCTATGTGTTCCTCCACACGGTCGTCCTTGGCGAGCTGACCGATGAGGTATGCATTGGTCATGTTGTCGTGAAGGTCCATCCTATTGCGGATAGTCTTGGACAACGGGGAGTCCTCGCAGGCCGTTAGATGGGTTATCGCCAGGGAGATGTACGCTACTATGGTGTTGTGTTCGTCATCCGAATCCACAATGAGATACGTCCTGGCCCTGTCCCTCTTCTCGTAGAATATCGCACAGTCGTGGAGGAACGTCACCAGATCGCTGTCCCTTGAGCATTTGAATGTTCGGAGGAACTCCTGTACCTTCGATTCGCCCTCCGATTCGATGAGGGGAGATAACCTTACGATGGTCCTCAAAGACGGATGCCCCTTCTGATGAGTTCGTCACCACGACGGAGTTCCTCGGTCAGGTCCGTGAACTCGAGTGTACCCCTTGCATCAGCTGCATCCATAGCCCTGATGAAGTTCTCGGCCGCCTGATCGGAATCTATGATCAATGCCCTATCGAATGATACTGTAGCCATCAGTACACCTCAGTATATTCATCATCGGCCCTGTATTTAACCGGGACGGTGAAAGATTGCATGGTAGTGTCACGAGGAGATTACTCGGGGAAGCGGAACGTATGCACAAATGTCGGAGGATACCGGACTCAGCATACGTCAGATCCAGAGACTCATGCACGACCTGGTAGATGACGGCACCATAGCGAAATCGAAAATCGGACGCGAGGTCGTACTGACACTCCGTTCAAGGTGATGTCACACATATCGTACATCATGTCGCACATGTCGTACATAGGGATATCCGACAGTGGTCCTCACGGAACCATCGATGCATTACCATAAGCAACATCCTGACGTCTGAGAAACTTGTTGTCGGGTTCATCGAAGGGGCCGTCCATGATGAGGTCACCGTTGTCCGGGAGACTGAGTTCGAATGTCGATACCGTGACCGGTGTCATGCGGGAGAAGTCGAGTATTGTCAAGCCTTCTGACCTGAGTCCGGATTTGCATCTCCGCGCCATTGTTTCTTACCCAGACATTGAAATGACGCAACCCTG
>JAFVZR010000204.1 GCA_017508065.1 Candidatus Methanomethylophilaceae archaeon | reverse complement strand
TTGGAGAAGGAGAACGTCATGGACAACTAAAGCTGGGGGTCCATCCCCAGCACACTTTAACTATTACTCTGATGATACCCTACTTATGCAAATCCACGTGTTGGGCGGATTCCTTGGCAGCGGAAAGACCACTCTGTTGATGAGGATCGCCAATACATACATTCGTGCCGGAAAGAAGGTCGCTGTTCTCGTGAACGAGATGGGAGATATCGGTGTAGATGGTGCCACCCTCATGTCGGAGGGCTACAATACGACCGAGCTTCCTGACGGATGCGTTTGTTGTTCACTCTCTGCTGAACTGCAGGTGGCCGTCCGTAATATCAGAAGGGACATCCAGCCCGAGATCATGCTCATCGAGCCCACCGGTCTTGCAATACCCACCAAGATCGTTGAAGGTATCGACATGATCCCCGAACTGTTCCCGGAATTCGGAGAGTACACCGTGGACATCATCGGTGTGGTGGATCCCGTAAGGTTCAGACTGTTCGTGACCAAGAAGGGCAAGTTCATGGCCGAACAGCTCGAAGGTTCATCGATGATCATGATGAACAAGATCGATGTCGCTCCTGCGGAGGAGATGCGGTTCACCGAGGATTGGATCCTGGAGCGTATGCCAGATATCAGGGTTTGGAAGGTATCCGCATTGAACGGTGACGGCGTGGAGGAAGCACTCAAGGAGGTTTGCATATGAGTTCATTCAATTCAGCACAAGAAGCAGGCGGTATCGCCGTGGGTATCAACGGTACGATCTCCGGATTCAACGCGGATGTGGAGGCAAGGTTGGCTCACGTGCTAACCGATGTCGGAAGATGGGTGGAGCGTGAAGCCGGAGCACTCATGGGTCACATAAAGATGGCAGTCACTTCGGACAAGTCCACCGTTACCATGAACCTCACGGATCTGAGGGAAGGTGTCCTCTTCCACGGAAGGGTGAGGCCCTGCAGGCATGCGGAGTTCTCCTTCATGGCAGCCGTCCTCGATGTGGAGGAGGATCGTTTGAGGCACACCGTTCTCCATGCATTGGACGATTCCGGTGTCAACATGGTCCTTGAAGGTGGTGTAACGCCCCATCATCACCATCATGATCACGATTGCGGATGCGGTCATGACCACCATCATGAACATGGGCACGATTGCGGTTGTGGACACGATCATTCCCACGAGCATGATCATCATCACGAGCACAGCCACAGCTGTGGTTGCGGACACAAGCACTGATCAGTAGTGCTTCTCAACGATATCACGGAGTGTGTCAAGGCTCTCCTTGGAATTGGCCGCGAAGACGATGTCCCTATGTCTGAGGTCAGCCTTTCCGGAGATGCCTTCGACACATCCGCCCGCTTCATTTATTATGGCCGTGGCGGCCGCATGATCCCATGGGTACAGTATGGGTTCGAACAGCATCTCCACACTGCCTTCCGCGATCTTGCATAGTTCGTACGCGGCGGCACCCGTTCTTCTGATGTCCTCGCACATGGAATAGAGTTCCTCAGAGACTGCGAATGCTTTGTGCGATCCGCTCTTGTCGTATGCGCCCCAAGAAAGACATATGATGGAACTCTCAAATCCTCTGTCGGATACATGGATCCTCTCACCGTTGAGATAGGCACCATCGCCTTCTACGGCAGAGTACATCTCATTGGTGTATGGGTTGAACACCACTCCCAGAACGGGCCTGTCGTTGTGCGTGAGCCCGATGGATGTGACACTCGCCGGAATGTGTCTGATGAAGTTGGTGGTCCCGTCTATGGGGTCCACGATCCAGCAATACTCCGAATCTGTGTCGTCGTAATCGCTCTCCTCTCCGATGAATGCGGATCCCGGAAGAAGTGCCAGTAACCTCTCCTTAAGGAATTCCTGTACGGCAACGTCCATGTTGGTTACATGATTGTCCTTGGAATCCTTGTCCTGAACGTGGATATCCTTGGATTCGATCATCATCCTGCCGGCCTCTCTTGCGATTGAGATCACTTCATCGATCAACATCGATTCGGTATCGCGGTAGGGCTATATCCAAAGTCCGTTAGAGTTTAGAAAATATAGTGCAGAGGTTGGGATTTGAACCCAAGAACCACTAAGGACAGGATCCTAAGTCCTGCATCTTTGGCCAAGCTTGATTACCTCTGCCTGTACCGGTCTATGTCGGATTCCTTATTATTGGTATCGGTCGGATACAGCGTAATTGCGATGCACATGTGAAAGACCCAGACTCTATTTCGTATCGTCGTTTTATATAGTGGATGTCGTATGCATCCATGGGGATGCACGATGACTTTCTATGTAGTGGATGGGATGGATGGAGTAGGTAAGGATACGGTAGCCAGGATGCTGGTACAGTCCTTGGAGTCCAAGGGGAGGAAGGTCAGTTGTTACAAACATCCTGCAGAGAACACCGTATTCGGTAGGATCGCCGCCCGTTCCTTGTTGAAGGAGGGAAAGTTACAGGAGGTCATCAGAGCATTGTCCTACTTCATGGACCTTTTCGTGTCATCGATCCGTAAGTCCGGTGACGAAGCGGACGACGTCGTCTTCGTCAGATACGTCATGTCCGCACTGTATCTCAAAAAACCTCTATCCAGGTGTCTTTTCAGGGTCGTTCACACTCTCTTCCCCAAAGCGGATGTGGGGATATTGGTGGATGCTCCGGCAGAGGTCGCCATTCAGCGCATACATTCACGTGGGGAGGAATTGGAGGTCTATGAGACAGCAGGCAAACTGATGCCTCTCCGTTTGGATATGAGGTACATGGCCGAGAAACTGTCCTGGCACATCCTGGACAACAGAGGTTCGTACGAGGATACCAGGTATGAATTGGAAAACATCCTGTATCGTTGAATGATGGCCCTTTAATAGTACCAATCATTACTCTCGTTCGGAGAACCATATGAACGTAGCGTATGTCGTGCTTTTGATCCTATTCATAATCTATGTGCCGATCTACCTCTACGTTCGTAAGAGCGAGAAGGCCCATAATGCCGGTTTCGTCACTTGGGGTCCGACCATCATGATCAAGACCAGATGGGGTCTTGGAATGATGGACCGCATAGGGAAGCACAAGAGGCTTTGGAACGCATTCGGAGCATTCTCCTTGGTGGTATCCTTCCTGTTGATGGTGACCATCGTTGCCATCCTGATCATAGACATATCGTTGCTTCCCAGTGTCATTGCCAGTGGCACATCCATGGGAATCGAGTACGCATTGGCCATACCCGGATTGAATCCGATGTTGCCTCTCGTCTACGGAATCATCGGACTCATAATCGCCATGGTCGTCCACGAGTTGGCACACGGGATCCAGTCCCGTGCGAACGATGTGAAGGTGGAGTCGTCCGGTATCCTCTACGGTGTAGTGCCTTTGGGTGCTTTCGTGGAGCCCGATGAGTCTGATGTCGAGAAATCCTCTCGCAAGGCAAAACTTCATCTCTATGCGGCCGGAATCACAACCAACTTCGTCATGGCAGTCGTTCTGTTTACAGTGATGTTCGCTTCCATATCGGGTTGTGTAACCACTGATTATGATGATAATCCTGCGATCTATGCGGAATCATATGATATCGGTGTTCCGGTATCGTCCATTTTCACGATGGTGGATGGTACTCCCATCGATGACTACACGGAATTCGTGAACTACCTCCGTACCAATGGGACTCCGAGTCTGGATTCCTATGATATGACGTACGTCTATGAGGACGAGACGTTCGTGAAGGAAGTGACACTTGGGGTGTACATCAACACATTGGTGAAGGATTCTCCCGCTTTCGAATCAAATATCCCGTTGGGATCCTATCTTCTGACGATGTCCAATGACAATGGTACAGTCTCATTGGAGGTGCCGGAGGACTTCACCACGTTCATGTCAGGAACCATGCCGGGTGAGACCATAACCGTCGGTTATCAGGACTCTGACGGTGTCGTGAAGACCGTGGACGTTGTGCTCGGAGATAAGGACGGCAAAGGATTCTTCGGAGCATCCGTCACTCTCTCAGGAATGAGTCTGACAACGCCCACCATCCTCTTGGACAACGGGATCAATCCGTTCTA
>JAFVZR010000203.1 GCA_017508065.1 Candidatus Methanomethylophilaceae archaeon | reverse complement strand
GGTGTCACCATGTGCTTCGTCGAGGTCTTCAACCCGGTGGAGGTCATGACCACGATCGAGACGGAGAAGTGCACATCCGTGTACGGAGTCCCGACGATGTTCATCAACATCCTCAACCACAAGCTGTTCAACAAGTTCAACTTCTCATCCCTGAGGACCGGAATCATGGCAGGATCGCCCTGTCCGATCAAGTCCATGGAGGAGGTTGTCGAAAAGATGAACATGAAGGAGATCACCATCGTCTACGGACTCACCGAGGCGTCCCCTGGAATGACCCAGACCACCTATGATGAGCCTTCGATCGAAAAGAAATGCTCCTCCGTGGGCAAGAAACTCCAGGGAGTCGACACGGTGATCCTGGACCCTGAGACCAACGAGCCCTGTCCCGACGGCGTCATAGGTGAGTTCTGCTGCAAGGGGTACAACGTCATGAAGGGTTACTACAAGATGCCCGAGGAGACCGCCAAGATCATCGACTCCAACGGATACCTCCACTCAGGAGACCTCGGATACAGGGATGCCGATGGATACTTCTACGTCACCGGAAGGATCAAGGACATGATCATCCGCGGAGGGGAGAACATCTACCCTAAGGAGGTCGAGGACTACCTGTACCACTGCCCCGGCATCAGGGATGTCCAGGTCGTCGGTGTCAAGAGCGAGAAGTACGGTGAGCAGGTGGGTGCCTTCATCATCAGGGAACCTGGTTCCGACATCACCGAGCAGGATGTCATCGACTACTGCAAGAACGGAATCGCCTGGTACAAGAGCCCCAAGTACATCCACTTCATCGAGGAACTTCCCATGAACGCAGCAGGGAAGATCCTGAAGTACGAGCTCAGGGAGCTTGCACACAAACTCTGGCCGGATGCATGAAACTGTGCCCGGAAGGGCACCCTGCATCCATTCAAAACACAGGGCCATAAGCCCGACAACTTCTTTACTCCCATGCCCTCGTTTTCTCACCGTACTGCATGCATATGCCGATTCGAAACACGAAACATATCCATGACAATTTCCAGCGCCTCACCCTTCAGAAGGAGACGTGTGGAATCATGTTTGGGATCGCATCCGACCTGTACAACATCCAGACCATGTGTTGCCAATGCATACGATATGTTCGCAAACATCGTGGAGTTCCCTATTCCGCCTTTTCCATACAAGGCCAGCTGGAATGGTCCACCCGTCTTCAAAATGCACACCTCCAGGCATGGAATGATGTGTCTGACTTGGAACAATATACCAGTCCATTTTCTTTGCAAAATATTGAAAGTGACAAGTGAAATCCTCTATTGGATGAATAAGCCAACTGATGATATGAACATTATGCCATAGTGAAAGCACGCGACAACTGTATCAACCCAGAGTTCAATCTTGAGGACATCATGGTCAGACCCCTGCCGATAGGCGTCCAGGATTTCAAGAAGGTTCGTGATGAGGGGTACCTATATGTCGATAAATCCGACCTGATCCCCCAGATGCTATCTCAGAAGTCTGAGGTCTACCAGTTCACCAGACCCAGACGTTTCGGCAAGTCCCTCAACCTCAGCATGCTGGATGCGTTCTTCAACCTCAAGTATCCGAAGAATAACATCTGGTTCGACGGTCTGAAGGTCTCGGATTGCAGGGAATGCGAGGGCCATAGGAACGCTTATCCTGTGATCTATCTGGATTTCAAGAACCTGGGTGTCTCCAACATGAAGACATTCGATTCGGATCTCATCGATGAGATGTCAAACCTTTTCCGTAATCATAAGTACCTATTGGATTCGGAAATCCTCGATGATGTCGACAAGGAGTACTTCGATGATGTATTCCGCAGAAAACTCGATCCGATTACACTCAGGAAATCCGTGTCCGTGTTATCCCGTATGCTCAACGAGCACCATGGGAGGAAGGTCATCATCCTCATCGATGAATATGACAACCCTATTCACAACGCATTCGGAAAAACCCATCACCAGGAGATACTGGACTCCATGAGGGACATCCTCTCATCCGCGTTGAAGGG
>JAFVZR010000202.1 GCA_017508065.1 Candidatus Methanomethylophilaceae archaeon | reverse complement strand
CACTCCGTGAATCTCTGGAACGCCTCCTTGGCAGTGAAACCATGGAGCACGATATCGGATATCGCACCCATCATCTTCCTGACGTCACTGTGTTGGAACACGTTCCTTCCCATCGATACGCCGTGACCGCCTGCAGCTATGGAGGTCTCAACCATCTCAAGGATCTCCATATCGGATTCCATCTTTGGTCCGCCTGCTATGAGTACGGGGGCCAAAGCTCCTTCGACAACTCTGCTGAAGGAATCGAAGTCTCCGGTGAAACTGCATTTGACCACATCCGCACCCAGTTCGGTAGCTACCCTTGCGGCATGTGCCACTGCTTTCGGATCGAACGAATCCGAGATCGACGGCCCGCGAGGGTATGCCATGATGAGTAGGGGCATTCCCCATTCCATGCAACTCTCCGATACCTTACCTATGTCGCTGAGCATCTGTGATTCGGACTGAGCTCCCACGTTGATGTGAACCGATACAGCATCCGCTCCGTATTTGATTCCCTCCTCCACTGTTGCAACGAGCACCTTGGAGTTGGATGTGACGCCTATGTCTGTGGATGCGGACATGTGTAGGATCAGTCCCACATCCTTTCCGCCAGCTCTGTGTCCCCTTGCGATTATTCCCTTATGCATCAGTACGGCTGTTGCACCACCCTCGACAACGTTGTTGATGGTACCTTTCATATCCGTAAGACCGTTGATAGGTCCGACGCTGATACCGTGGTCCATCGGTACGACGACTGCATTTCCACTTTTCCTGTCGATGATCCTTTCCATTCTGATGTGTTTTCCGAACATTGTACTACCGTGTTCCGTGCTAACACGTGTCATGCATATAAAGATTATGTCGATGAGGGCCCCATGGTAGAATGGCGCTCAGACATGGGTTAGGAAAGATTCCGTATCGGTATGATATGTATGTCTGATCGATTCGATTCAATGATGACAAGATCGGAATCGTCGATTGTGTTCGTTTCAGGTTATGCGCGTTCCATCCGACAATAGCGTGGCAGTATGACATCAAAGGTCAGAAATATCTCCGATATCATCACGATCATATGGTTGAACAATCCATACCAGTCCCCGAGGATATGACTCCCGAAGGAATCTACGAATTTGCAGTGAGATATTACGAGGGGGAGGGTGTGGAACAATCATTCGATACCGCGTTCAGATATTACCTCATGGCCGCGGAGAGGGGACATTCCACAGCGATGAGCAATGTCGGGTTCATGTACGATCGCGGAGAGGGTGTGGAACGGTCCGCCGAGAAGGCATTCGAGTGGTACAAGCGTTCCGCAGAACTCGGATGCGATGTCGGTGAGTACAACCTCGCATGCTGTTATTCCAGCGCATCCGGGACATCATATGATTTCAAGGAAGCGATCAGGTTGTTGAGGTCATCCGCCGAGAAGGGTTATGCACCCGCACAGGCCGGTCTTGGACGTGCCTACCAGCATTCGATCGAGGTCGACAGAGACATGGATGAGGCCATAAGGTGGTACACATTGGCCGCAGAACAGGGCAACATGTCCGCTCAGAGATCCTTGGGCAACATCCATTATGGTACGGTGTATGACAGGGAGGACCCGGAGATGGCATTCAAATGGCTCAGTATGGCCGCAGAACAGGGTGATATGGACTCCTACTTCACCGTCGCCCACATGTACTCCTCCGGATACGGTGTGGAAAAATCGCCGGAGAAGGCCTTCGAGATGTTCATGCCCCTCGCGAAGAAGGGCGATTCCAGTGCACAGTACCGTATAGCATGTATGTACCGTGACGGTGACGCTGTGGAGAGGTCCTACTCCGAGGCGTTCAGATGGTTCAAGTCGTCAGCGGAACAGGGTCATGACAGGGCCCAGTT
>JAFVZR010000201.1 GCA_017508065.1 Candidatus Methanomethylophilaceae archaeon | reverse complement strand
GAGTTCCCTCAGACCGGTCTGTTCGAACATGGCCATGGCCAGAGCTGAAACAGCTCCCAGACCCTCGTATTCGATCGTTTTCGACCTCTGCAGCACCATGTTGTAACCTTTTCCTTCACAGCTCGGATCCTTCCGAATCGCCCTCGTCGTTTTAGAATTTTAGCCTATATGTCCGAGCGTTGCTCGGACTATAAGGCTAAAATTTAAAATAGGTTTCGGCAGATAACCCCTCGAATCGTCCGATTCTTCAGCGGTAGCTATCTCGAAAATTATGGAGAATCCAGGAAATCACACCATTTCCCTGAAATCTGGCGACAAAAAACAACTGATTCTGAAAGAAAATAATCAATTTCTCAAAGTGCCGAATTCACGTGAACAGCAACTCTTTAACCTATCAAGACAACACACCGTCATGCCTCATCCAACGGATAATAACGTCATTCGCCTTACGGATCCGAAGATATCCATTGAGACGGTAGGCGGAAAGGCGATCAACCTATCACAGATGATGAAGGACGGTTTCAGGGTACCTCCCGCTTTCGCCATCACCGTGCATGCATACGATTCCTTCATCAGAGATACCGGACTCCGTGACAGGATATCCGCGGAACTCGAAAGGATCGATTTCAACGATGAGAATTCCTTGGCAGAGGTTACCGAGAATATCCGCTCCATGATCGCATCAGAGAGTATGCCGTCCTGCATCGCAGATGAGATTGATTTGTTGCTTTCTGAGTACGGCGATTCCTATTATGCCGTACGCTCATCCGCAGTGGCTGAGGACCTTCCCGATGCCAGTTTCGCAGGACAACAGGACACATTCCTCTTCATAAACCCCGGTGACGTTCCGAAGATGGCGGTCATGTGTTGGGCATCGTACTGGAACGAACGTGCCGTGAAGTACAGACACGATGCAGGCATCGATCATCTCTCGACCGGTATGGCCGTGGTGGTCCAGAGGATGGTCTCCTCCGGAACCAGCGGTGTGATGTTCACAGTCAATCCCGTCGACGGCAAGAACGATGTCGTCATAGAATCCTCATGGGGATTGGGCGAGTCCATCGCATCCGGGGTCATCACTCCCGACAGGTTCGTCATAGGGCGCGACGGCATAGTCAAGGAAAGGAATATCAGACATAAGGCGAAGGGATATTTCCTCAGGGATGGCACCAATCAATTGGTGGATATCGATCCCTCCAGGATGGATATGCCGTCCTCGGATGATGACCTTCTGAGGGAGGTGTTGGATCTCGGAATGAGGCTGGAGGAACATTTCAATGCGCCCCAGGATGTGGAATGGGCCGTCGAGGCGGGTGTACTCTATGTACTCCAGTCCAGGAATATCACGACGATATCCGAACCCGAAGAGCACGATGACATCCTATGGACAAGGGGTTACGGTGACGAGTATTGGGCGGATGCCACGACACCCATGTTCTTCGAGGTCATGGGAAAGATGCTCACCAAATACGTCAACCACGAGGGTGCCAAGATGATGGGTTACAAGGACCTCACATCCGGACCTCTGATCAAATTGCACAAATCCAGAGCATACTTCAATGCGTGGGTGTTGGAGCGTGTGTTCTCATATTATCCCAAATTCGTCCGTTCGAAGGAACTCCTCAACTACTTCCCGTTGGAGGATCAGGAGCGCATCTCAAAGTATCCGACTCACATGGGCAAGGCGATATGGTCCCAGATCCGGGTTCTGTTCCTGGACCATGACGGTTTCATGTTGTTGACCGATCGCGCTTACAAGAAATGGGCCAAGGGATTCATGCTCGTATGTGATGAATTCGATGCCACGGATCTGATGAATCTCTCCGATGAGGAGCTTTTGGCACTGTACAAAAAGGTGGAGAATGCGTCCATCAAACATTATCAATTGATCCGCTACGGGATGGTTTCGCATTCTATCGCCACCAACCTGATGGTCAAGAACTGGTTGATCAAGTGGATAGACGACAAGGATGGGTCCTACTACGCCGGCCTGATCTCGGGATTGGAGAACAACAAGACCGTTGAGACCAACATCGGATTCTCCGAGATGGCCAGGACCGTGAGGAACGATCCGGAACTCAAGAGGAGAATCGATTCCATGACCTCGGAGGAATTCCTTGATTGGTTGGAAGGTCAGGACAACAGACTCCGGGAACAGTTGGAAGATTTCATCGATATATACGGACACCGTTCAAACACCAGGGAGATCTACTATCCCAGGTGGCGCGAAAACAGACCATACATCATCGATGTGGTACGTCTCCTCTCCGATTCCGATTCCGATCTGAAGGAATTGGAGCAGCAGAGACGCATAGAGCGTCACGAGTTGGAGAAGGAGGTCAGGAAGAAGATCAGAAGGAGCGGCATCACTGGTGTGTTCAGATGTGCTCTCTACGGTGTCGTACTGAGATTGGCACAGAAATACCTGACATTCAGGGAGAACCAGAGGTTCTACCTCGATCACATCCTGTTCAGAGAACGTCTTGCACTGTTGGAATTCGGAAGGAGGTTGGCCGAGCGCGGTGTCATCGATACCAAGGAGGATGTGTTCTTCCTGTTCGAGACCGAGGCCCTGGAGATCTTCGCATCCGATTCCACCGAACGTTTCAAGGACATAGAATCCCGGAAAGCGGAGTTCTTCAGATACGGGAACATCCTTCCGCCCAAGTTCGTGAGGAATGGTATCGATTTCGATGACACCATCGTCACGGATCACTCCAAGTCCATACACGGCACTGCATCCAGCCCCGGTGTAGTGACAGGGAGGGTGCGTGTGGTGGAGAACATCAACGGTCTTTCGGAGATCGAGGACGGAGACATACTGGTCACCAGCAACACCGATCCGGGTTGGACCGCCGCATTCTCGAGATTGGGAGGATTGATCACCGAGACAGGAGGCATATTGTCTCACGGGGCCGTCATATCAAGGGAATACAGGATTCCCGCGGTGACGGCGGTGATGGGTGCCACAAAGATGTTCAAAACAGGTCAGATAGTAACCGTTGACGGTAACGACGGCATAGTATATCCGGAGGAGAAGGAATGAAGGACCACATAGAGTACAACGAGAGCCTGTATTTCAATTTCCATGATGAAGGGAACGACCTCACGACGTTCATGAGGATCGGCAATAAACCCAACAAGGACGAGAAGAGTCTGTTCTTCGTCATCATGACCTCGGAGAGGACGTATGGTTTCAGACATGCGACGCCGTGTGACGATGATCCGAACTCGATCGGAGGCCTTACGTTCAAGAGATCATCCTCGGGAACATGGTCCCTGACATACAGAGGCGTGGTCGTAGACATGAAGGCCGCTCAGCCAGTTCCCCTCCCTGTCGCCATGGATATCGAATGGAAACCACAGAACCCCGAGATGGATTACAGGAGGTGTGTGAACGAGGCGCAGGCGGAGATGTCCTCAAAGGTGGCATCCGAACATCTGGAACAGTTCGGTATCGCCGATGGTTCACTGATCATCGGAGAAGAGAGCTACTCGATACATGGTACCGGAGAGAGGGATTTCAGTGCTGGTGTCAGGGACTGGGGATCACCCAAGATGTGGGCATGGATCAATTCCGTGTTCATGGAGAAGGAGGCCTTCAACATCACCAAGCTGAGTACCGATATGGGTGATGTGGATGCAGGTTACTTCTACACCGACGGAGATAATCATCCACTGAACGATGTGTCCATTGATCTGAGGTACAAGAACAATGTGCCTTCATCGTTCACACTATCCATAAAGGACATGTCCGATCTATCGTACGATGTGGAAGGTACCGTCATCAGGTATGCCATGCTGCCCATGGGAAACGATAACGAGATGCTGCTCATCGAGACCATCTCGGAATATGTATGGGATTGCAAGAAGGGATTCGGCATCGCGGAGTTCCTAGTTCGCAGGGGATGAGTGGCGGACATCCGACCATCAACCTCTGCATGGGTCCGGTGTCATTTACCGGCCCCTCCCCCATCATGTCTTCTCGTGATGGAGACTCCGCGACACGACTTCTATATAAGATGCAGGAGCGGTGACACTTGGGAGGAATATGATGGCCGATGAATGCACAGTCAGTGTCATGGCGGGAGTCTGCAGGAAGAACTCCAAGATACACGTGAAACAGAACGATGATGGGATGACCGTCACGATAACGATAAAGAGTGACTGCCCGATGGTCTCCAAGAACCCTATTCCGACCGATATCATCGCCTGGGAGGAAGTGGGAGCACCCTTCGATCAGAGCAAGGTGTACGCATGGGCAAGCGAGAACATCAGACACACCGCATGTCCGGTGCCCTGCTGCATCATCAAGGGGATCGAGGTCGCATCCGGACTCGGTCTGAAGAAGAACCCCGAGATAAGCATCGAGTAATCCCCGAGGATCAAACCCCTTCCCACCAACCTCATTGATTGTTGTTTCGGAAACAACGAAAGGTTGAATATCTCCTTTATAAACCCAGGAACCGAGTCGTTTTCATGACTCGTGATTCAACCCAACTTATTGCTGCCGTGACCGTTGTGGTCGCCATCCTCGCATCCATTACCGTTGTGACCGAGATTGTCACCCCGGAGGGAAACGATACCCTACAGGGCGATTGGTATCTGACCGAGTTATACTCTTTGGAAGACGGGAGACGGGTGATAGAACACATTATACCGGAGACCCGTTCCGGAGATCGTATACTCACGATATCCGTTGAGAACAGGAACATGATAACCGGCGTCTTCCACGACGGCCAAGTGGCCGGTACCGTGGAAGGTGACACCATAAACTGTTCCTTCATCCGCGATGGTTCGGAGTTCCCTCAGACCGGTCTGTTCGAACATGGCCATGGCCAGAGCTGAAACAGCTCCCAGACCCTCGTATTCGATCGTTTTCGACCTCTGCAGCACCATGTTGTAACCTTTCTCTTTCGCAGCTCGGATCCTTCCGAATCGCCCTCGTCGTTTTAGAATTTTAGCCTATATGTCCGAGCATTGCTCGGACTATAAGGCTAAAATTTAAAATAGGTTTCGGCGGATAACCCCTCGAATCGTCCGATCCTTCAGCGGCAGCTATCTCGAAAATTATGGAGAATCTAGGGAATCACACCGTTTCCCTGAAATCTGGCGACAAAAAACAACTGATTCTGAAAGAAAATAATCAATTTCTCAAAGTGCCGAATTCACGTGAACAGCAACTCTTTAACCTATCAAGACAACACACCGTCATG